>JBDTSU010000354.1:0-3998 GCA_039930965.1 Betaproteobacteria bacterium | reverse complement strand
AGTTGCGCGAAGCGATCGACAATCTGAAGGCAAGCATCACCGTCGGCGCCACGCCGACGCGCGCGTTCGCCAACATCACCGCCAAGCGCGATACGCTGGTGCCGGCGCTGAAACTGGTGGCCGAAATGCTGCGCGAATCGACCCTGCCTGACAAGGAATTCGACCTGCACAAGCAGGAGTTGCTGGCGGAACTGGAGGCGGCGCAGTCCGATCCCGACTCGCTGGCCAGTGAAGCCGTCGGCCTGCATTTCAACATCTATCCGGTGGATGACGTGCGCGCCGCGGTGTCACTCAAGGAGAGCATCGAGCGTGTGAAAGCCGCGAAGCTCGACGACGCCAGGGCTTTCTATCGCGATTTCTTCGGCAGCAACCATGCCCAGCTTGCCATCGTCGGCGACTTCGATGAAACAACCATCAACGCCTTGCTCCCCAACTTGTTCGGCAACTGGGCATCGGCCAGGAATTTCACGCGCGTCACTGAGGAATACCGCGCCATTGCCGCGGCCGGCAAGACCATCGAGGCGCCCGACAAGGAAAGCGCCACGTTCATCGCCCGCACCAACGTCAGCCTTAACGAGGATGATCCGGACTACGCGGCGATGAAGCTGGCCGACTGGATGCTCGGCGGCGGCGCCGATTTTGCGGCGCGCCTGGTGGCGCGCATCCGCGTGAAGGAAGGCCTTAGCTATTCCGTCTACTCGGCGCTCGACGTCAATGCGCTCGATCGCGCCGGCAACTGGAGCGCCAACGTCCAGTTCGCGCCGCAGAACAAGGCAAAGGTCGAGGCCGCCTTCCGCGACGAGATGGCCAGGCTCATTGGTGAGGGATTTCCCGCCGCCGAGGTGGCCGCCGCCAAGTCGGGCTATGCGCAGGTGCAGCAGCTCACCCGCAGCAACGATGCCAAGGTGGCGGCGGCGCTGGCCAGCCATCTGTTTGTCGGCCGCACCTTTGTGTGGAACGCGGCGCGCGACAAGAAGATCGCGGCCCTGACACCGGCCGACCTGCAGGCGGTCATGAAGAAATACCTGGACCCGGCCAACTTCACGATCGTCAACGCCGGTGATTTCGCCAAAGGCGCGTCCAAATAGCGCGTCACCAAAGCCAGTATGATGGGCGCCTTGGCCCACGTCGGCATCATGCACGGAGAATGCAATTGAAAATTTCCCAACGGATCATGGCCGGCGCCGCCGCGGCGCTGTTCGCACTGTGCGCATCGGCGCCACTACTCGCGCAGGACAAACCCGCCGCCACGGCTGCGGCCGCTATGCCGGCGGCGAAACCGGCGGTCGCCGCCAAATCCGCCGCCGCCCCGGCAAAGATGGTGTTGCCCGGGAAAGTAACGTCGGTCGAAGGCATCACCGAATACAAGCTCGCCAACGGCCTGCGCGTGCTGCTCTTCCCGGATCCGTCGAAACCCACGGTGACCGTAAACGTGACCTACCTCGTCGGTTCACGCCATGAAAACTATGGCGAGACCGGCATGGCGCATCTGCTTGAGCACCTGGTATTCAAGGGCACGCCGAAGAATCCGGGCATCGACAAGGAATTCAACAAGCGCGGCATGCGCACGAATGGCTCGACCTGGCTTGACCGGACAAATTACTTCGAGCTGTTTCAGGCCTCGGACGACAATCTGAAGTGGGCGATAGAAATGGAGGCGGACCGCATGGTCAACTCCTTCATCGCGAAGAAGGATCTTGATTCGGAAATGACCGTCGTGCGCAATGAAATGGAACGCGGCGAAAACGCGCCGTTCAGCGTGCTGCTGAAACGCATGCAAAGCATCGCCTACGACTGGCACAACTACGGAAATTCGATCATCGGCAATCGTTCCGATGTCGAGAACGTGAAGATTGAAAACCTGCAGGCGTTTTACCGCCAGTACTATCAGCCGGACAACGCGGTACTGCTGGTCGCGGGAAAATTCGACGAATCCAGAACCCTCGCCTGGATTCAGGCATCGTTCGGCAAGTTGCCAAAACCTAAGCGCGAGCTGCCCAGGCTCTGGACGGTCGAGCCCACGCAGGATGGCGAGCGCAGCTTCATGGTGCGTCGCAAGGGGGATATTCAAATTGTCGCGCTCGGCTACAAGGTGCCTTCCGCGCTGCATAGCGACAGCGATGCGGTCGGCTTCATCAATTTCATGCTGACCGACTCACCGACCGGGCGATTGCACAAGGCGCTGGTGGAAACCGGCAAGGCTGCGCAGATCGCCGGCTTTCCGCTGGCGGGCATGGATTCCACGCTGCACCTGATCGCCGCGATCGTCAAGAAGGGTGAGGCGATCGAGCCGGTGCAGGCTGAAATGACGCGAATCGTCGAAGAGTTCTACAAGAATCCGCCCACTGCCGAGGAACTTTCCCGCGCCAGGAAGAGCTTTGCCAATGACTCGGAAAAGGTCTTGAACAACCATGAGAGCATCGGCGTGCAAATGTCGGAGTACATCGCACTGGGCGACTGGCGCCTGTTCTTCGAGGCACGCGATGCGGCGGAAAGCATGACCGGCGAACGGATCAAGGATGTCGCCGCAAAGTATTACCGGCGCGATAATCGAATCGTTGGCCAGTTCCAGCCGGAAGACAATCCGCAACGCGCCGAGTTGCCGCCCGCGCCGACGGCGGCGGATGTCCTCAAGGACTTCAAGGGCAAGCAGGCGACCTCGACCGCGGAAGCGTTCGACCCCTCGCAGGCAAATATCGACACGCGCACCAAACGCACGGTTGTCGACGGCATCAAGGTTGCGATGCTGGCAAAGAAGAACCGGGGCGAAACGGTAAACCTGAGCGTGTCGCTGCATATGGGAGATGAACAATCGCTGTTTGGCAAACGCGCCATCGCCCGGCTTGCGGGAGCCATGCTGTCGCGCGGCACCACCCGTTTTACAAGGGAACAGCTGGCGGACGAGTTCGACAAGCTGAAGATATCGGGTGGCGTGTCCGGCACGACGGCCAGCCTGCAGACCACGCGCGAGCACCTGACCGCAGCCATAAAACTGGTCGCCCATGTGATGAAAGAGCCGTCGTTTCCGGACAACGAGTTCATCCAGCTGAAGAAACAGCAAATCACCGGCATCGAGTCACAGAAAAGCGATCCGGCAGCGAGAGGACGCGAACGCCAGTCACTGCATTTCAACACCTATCCCAAAGGAGACTGGCGCGCTGCGGCGTCACTCGATGAGAGCATCGCCGAAATCGACAAGGTCACGCTCGCCGACATCAAGTCATTCCACCGCGATTTCTATGGCGCCGCCGTGGCGGAGATAGCCATCGTCGGCGATTTCGACGAGGTCGCCGCCACCAAGGCGATCGGGGAGTCGTTTGCGGGGTGGAAGGCCAGGCAGCCGTATCAGCGCGTCGTGAGCGAATTCAAGGAGATTGCCGCGGTCAATGAGGCGATCGAAACGCCGGACAAGGAGAATGCGGTATTCCTCGCGCGCCTGAACGTCAACATGCGCGACGACGATGCCGATTACCCGGCGTTGTATCTGGCGAACTACATTCTCGGCGGCGGTGCCGGCCTGAATTCGCGACTTGCCGAACGTATTCGCCAGAAAGAAGGCCTGAGCTACGGCGTGGGGTCACAGCTCAATGTGGGTTCGCTCGATCGCGCCGGAAGCTGGAGCGTCTACGCGATTGCCGCCCCGCAGAATGTTGCCAAAGTCGAGGCAGCTTTCAAGGATGAACTCGGCAGGGCGCTGAAAGACGGTTTCCTGCCGGCGGAGATTGCCGCCGCGAAATCAGGTGCATTGCAGCAACGCCTGCAGCAGCGCGCCCAGGATGGCGTGCTGGCGGGCAACTGGACGGGGCTCTTGTACACCAATCGCACGTTTGCCTTCAGCAAGCAGTTCGAAGACAAGATCGCCGCATTGAAAGCCGAAGATCTCATGTCGGCGATGAAAAAACATCTTGACCCGGCGAAAGTGACAATCATAAAAGCCGGCGACTTTGGCAAGGCCACAAAGGCTACGGCCAAATAGGCTGCGGCCAAATAGGCTGCGG
>JBDTSU010000353.1:0-3998 GCA_039930965.1 Betaproteobacteria bacterium | reverse complement strand
TTAGTGCAACGCCGTCTTAATCATCTCCGCCCAGACCTCGATCGGCGTCTTCCAGTCGAGACATTCGCGTAGCCGGTTGTTCAGCTTTTCGGCGATCACTTCAAGTTGCGCCTGAGTATGTTTGGCCAAGTGCAGATTCAATGGGGTGGAATGGCACTTACTTTAGCGTCAACACGACTTGCGACAGCCTTTCGATGCATCGGAATGTGCGTCCTGCAAGGAGGGAACTGGGCCGCCACGCATTTCGTGTCATCGCTGTCGAAAAACTGTCGATCAGACGCTCAATTTAGGGCCATTCGAGTCAGCGTGATTTGTTCGGAGTCTGGCAAACAAATCTCCCGAACACCTTTCATCACAGGCGGCCAACCACTCGGCCGTCATGCTGGACGCCCGATCGGACCAGCGGGGCGTGGTATCCGGCATGCTCAACTTGTCGCGCAATCGCGGGCTCTTCACCGGCACATCGATCATGGGCGCCGTGTTTGCAGCTGCATCGGGCACAGCCGACATTGCCGCGGCGCATGCCGGTGCCGTTGCCACCGGCATGCGATTTACGTTCGCCGTCGCCGCGATGCTGATCGTCGCCGCCCTCGCGCTGGCCGTGGCCACGCACCATCGCACCGCGGGTTGACTCCGACACACCCTTGAGGAAACTTCGATGTTATCCTCAACTCCCCGACGGACCCCGAATGTGTGGGCCGTGCGGGTTCGTTCCATACGGAACAGGCGTTCCGGCCTGCCTTTTCTCGTCGCGATCCATACAACCGAACCGTCGTCCGCATGGCCACCAATTCCTCCATCCGTCTACCCTGGGTCGATCATTTGCGTACGCTGATGATCGTGCTGGTCGTCAATCTCCATGCCTGTGTTTCTTACAGCCATGTCGGCGACTGGTATTTCATGAGCGCGCAGGAACCCACGCTGGCCGCGAAGGTGCCGTTCATCGTCTGGCAGGCGCATCTGCAGTCGTTCTTCATGGGCCTGCTGTTTTTCATCTCCGCCTATTTCGCTTACGGCTCGCTCGCCCGCCACGGCACGCGTGCGTTCGTTCGCGAACGTCTGGTCCGTCTCGGTCTCCCGGCGTTGCTTTACATGCTGGTGATCCATCCCTTCATCCTGCTCGTGCTGAATCCCTGGAACCACGATTTCGGCGCGCCCATTACGTTCTACGTCAACTACCTGTTCACCGGGCGATTCCTCGGTGCCAGCGGCCCGCTGTGGTTCGCCGTGGCGCTGCTGATCTTCTGCCTTGCGCTGGCAGGGTGGCGCGCGATGCGGCCCCTGCCGGCGTCGGTCGATGCCACGCAACCGGCCGTGCCTTCCGGCACGTTCCTGTTACTGTTCGCGCTCGCCATCGGCCTGGGCTCCTTTGCGGTGCGGCTGGTGCAGCCCATCGGCACCAATGTGCTGAACATGCAGCTCTGTTTCTTCGTTCAATACGTCACGTTCTTTCTGGCGGGCCTGCACGCGGCGCGCCACGGCTGGCTGCTGCCGCTGGCACAGTCTTCGCGCGCGCGCATTGCGGGCTGGCTTGCCTTGTTCGGCGGCCCGACGCTGTTGCTTGCGATCATGTTCATCGGCGCGAAAACGGCGCCACCCGAAGCGTTTTTTGGCGGCTGGCGCTGGCAGGCATTCGGCTATGCGATGTGGGAACAACTCGCCGGCGTCGGCCTCTCGCTCGGCCTGCTCGCGCTGTTCTCGCGCAATTTCAATTTCGAGCGCCCGTGGCTGCGCTGGCTTGCCGACCGATCCTTCGGCGTGTACTGCCTGCACGCTCCGGTCATCATCGCGCTGGCGATGCTGTACCGCGCGCTGCCGCAGAACATGTACGCCCTGGTCGCGCTGCTGACGGTCACCGGGCTGACGTTCAGTTTCATCCTTGCCGATATCGGCCGGCGCCTCCCCGGTCTGCGGCGCATCCTGTAAACACGGGTGCCCCCATGCGTACTCCCATCTACCAGATTGACGCCTTCACCTCGCTTCGCTTCGCCGGCAATCCCGCGGCCGTGTTGTTGCTGGAGGACTTTCCGGCCGATGCCCTGATGCAGGCGATTGCCGCCGAGAACAACCTGGCCGAGACCGCGTTTCTGGTGCCCGACGGCGGGAACTATCGCCTGCGCTGGTTCACGCCGACCGTGGAAGTGCCACTGTGCGGCCACGCGACGCTGGCGAGCGCGGCGGTCGTTATGGAGCGGCTGGAACCCGGCCGCCGGACGGTGGTCTTTCAGTCGGCGAGCGGGCCACTAACGGTGCAGCGCACGGACACCGGTTACTGCATGGATTTTCCGGCGCGCGTGTCCGTGCCGGTCCCGGCGCCGCCGGGGCTTGCCGAAACACTGGGTGCGGTTCCGGTCGAGGTCGTGGCCGACGCGTTCAATTACCTCGTGCTTCTGGGGAGTGCGGCGGTGGTGCGCAAGCTTGCCCCCGACATCGCGGCCATCGCCCGCCTGGACCGCACCGGCGTGATCGTGACCGCAGCGGGCGATGGCGCCTATGATTTTGTCAGCCGTTACTTCGCACCGGCCAAGGGCATCCCTGAGGATCCGGTGACCGGTGGCGCCCACTGCGCGCTGACACCCTATTGGGCCCGGCGCCTGAACAAGACGGTGTTTCGCGTCTTCCAGGCCTCGCGGCGCGGTGGCGAGATGACGTGCCGGCTGGCCGGCGATCGCGTCGAGCTGGAAGGCGCCTGCGTTTTTTATCTGGAAGGCGAAGTGGAGATATAGGCAGTCGGGATTCGGTCAAGCCGGACACCGCACGCGCGCGAACGCCATTTGGTGCGCCTCTCCAGTCATTGTCGGCCTGCAGGCCGCACCAGTGCTAGCGTCTGGCGAGATCCAATCAGGGTCGCGCCAGCGGTTTCATGCACTTCAGACGAGACTTAGAACAAGCCGTCGCGTCACCTGCCGCCGTCCGGTTCGACCATGTGTATCGGCCGCGTCCCGATCTTCGCGCCGGTGACCTCGTCGATGGCCACGGCCTTGATTTCCTTTCCGGTTTCCGCATCCAGAAAGCGCACCAGCTTGCCTTTGCCACGGTATTTGCGCCCCCATGTGCCGATCATGAAGAGTACCGGCAGGAAATCGAGCCCGGCAGCGGTCAGCACATACTCCTCACGCGGTGGGCGCTCCGAGTAGAGCCGCTTTTCCAGCAACCCCTCCTCGGTCAGCGTCGCCAGCCGCCGGGTCAGGATCGTCGGGGCGATGCCCCTGAAGTTGTGGCAAGCACGGTATTAAAAGCGGCGACCGATGCAGTACCCAGAAGGCGCAATACCGCGGGAAAATTAGCGCACCAGGTCAGCTTCATGCGCCGATTCCTGCCCGAATCCATGGTCGACAAGAATCTGCGGAAGTACAACAATCTGCCTGTCTGAAAAGCAGGAAGATGGTAGGGGCGCATGGCCACCACGTCACAGGGTCTTTCAATAGCGCATTTCACGAATGCTATATTGCGCACCCCTATTTTCCTGCACCGGCCCGCACTGTTGCTGGCGTTTGTTACATGGCCGGCCCGGCTCATCCCTACCATGGACACATCAGTTTCAAACCTCCACCCTACGTTTTCTACCGCATCATCGGCGACATACAGATCGAAGACCTCGATCGCGATGCCGGCGCCGGTCTAGTCGGTGATCTGTACGGCCTTCCTATCTTCCCGTTCCCCCGACGGCGCGGTGTCACGTACTCACCCGGGAACGCCAGGCTGAAGGTGACGCGCCAACGAATTTCTTGAATGCACGATTGAACGCGGCATGGCTCTCATAGCCCACCTCGGCGGCGATCTGCTCGATCGGCATCCGCGAAGCAGCGAGCTTGCGGCAGGCAACGTTCATGCGCCATTTCGCGACGTACGCCATCGGGCTGTCGCCTAGCGAGGCGGTGAACCGCGCGGAAAAACGCGAGGGCGACATTGATACTTCGCTTGCGAGTCTCGGTACCGACCAATCTTCTCCGGGGTTGGCATGAATGGCCGAAATCGCGCGGCCGGCGACAGGGTCC
>JBDTSU010000352.1:0-4006 GCA_039930965.1 Betaproteobacteria bacterium | reverse complement strand
GCCACAATCCGCGCACTTCGCCGAACCGCTTCCGCTGGCCAGCGGCGCGTCCCTGCGCGACTACACGCTGGCCTTCGAGACCTACGGCACGCTCAACGCCGATAAGTCCAATGCCATCCTGATCTGCCATGCGCTGAACGCCTCGCATCATGTCGCCGGCACGTACGCCGACGAGCCTGACAACCTCGGCTGGTGGGACAACATGGTCGGCCCGGGCAAGCCGGTGGATACCAGCCGGTTCTTTGTCATCGGCGTCAACAACCTCGGCTCCTGCTTCGGTTCCACCGGGCCGTTGTCGGTCAATCCCGGTAGCGGGCGTCCCTACGGCGCGGATTTTCCGCTGGTGACGGTGGAGGACTGGGTCGATTCGCAGCTGCGCCTGATCGAGAAACTCGGCATCCATAGACTCGCCGCCGTGATGGGCGGCTCGCTGGGCGGCATGCAGGCCATGTGCTGGGCGTACCGCTACCCGCAGCGGGTGGCCAACGCGCTGGTGATCGCCGCGGCCCCCAACCTGTCAGCGCAGAACATCGCCTTCAACGAAGTCGCGCGCCAGGCCATCATGACCGATCCGCAATTCCATGGCGGTGCATTCGGCGAACAGCACGTCAAGCCCAAAAGCGGGCTCACGGTCGCGCGCATGATCGGGCACATCACCTACATCTCCGACGACCAGATGGAAAGCAAATTCGGCCGCGGCCTGCGCGCGGGGCTCAAGTTTTCGTTCGAGCCGGAGTTCCAGATCGAGTCCTACCTGCGCTACCAGGGCGAGAAGTTTTCCGAGTATTACGATGCCAATACCTATCTGCGCATCACCAAGGCGCTGGATTATTTCGACCCGGCGCTGGCCCATGGCGGCGATCTTGCGAAAGCACTGGCGCCCGCCACCGCGAAGTTCCTGGTGATCTCGTTCACCACCGACTGGCGGTTTTCGCCTGCGCGCTCGCGCGAAATCGTCAAGGCGTTGCTGCACGAAAAGAAGGACGTGACATACGCGGAAATCCAGGCGCCGCACGGGCACGATGCATTCCTGCTCGACGATCCGCAATACCTGGGTGTGGTACGGGCGTTTCTGGCGAGGGCGGCAACGTGAATCATTTCAATTCCCCCGCTCGCCGATGGCTCGCGCCCCCTTTCTCAAAGTGGGCGGGAGAGAGCGTAGCGAACGACGGGGGATTTGCGGTCGTCAACTTTAGGCGAATCCCGAAATCATGATCACCCGCAAAGACTTCGAAGCCATCTCCCACTGGGTCCAGCCCAGCGCGTCGGTCCTCGACCTCGGCTGCGGCGATGGCTCGCTGCTGGTGAACCTGCAGGAAACGCGCCACATCACCGGTTACGGCATCGAGAATGACGACGCCGGCATCCTGCAATGCGTGGCCAACGGCGTGAATGTCATTCAGTCCAATCTCGAATCCGGCCTGAAGGAAATCGACGACGGTGCGTTCGACTACGTGATCCTGTCGCAGACGCTGCAGGCAATGAAACGCACCGAAGCCGTCATCGATGAAATGCTGCGGGTGGGGCGCGAAGCTATTGTCACCTTTCCCAATTTCGGCTACTGGAAACACCGCTGGCAGATTCTCAACGGCCGCATGCCGGTCTCCGACAACCTTCCCTATCAGTGGTACGACACGCCCAACGTGCACATGTGCACCGTGGCGGATTTTGACGCCTTCTGCGCACGCAAGAAACTGCGCGTGCTGAGCCGGCTGGTGATGAATCACGATCGCGAGCAGCCGATCCTGCCGAACCTGCTGGGCACGCTGGCGCTGTACCGATTGGCGAAATAGCCTCGGCGGGCGGTACACTCTGCGCTTCATGAATTCCACCCGGCCTCGCGTTGACTGACCCTCTCGCCGCGGCGGCGCCGCCTCCGCCAAGCTGGTCGCAACAGCTGTTCACGCGCTCAATGCTGATCTGCGTGTTCACCGGCTTCGCCTCGGGCCTGCCGCTGTTCATCCTCATCACGCTGATCCCGGCGTGGCTGCGCTCGGAGCAGGTGGACCTGAAGTCGATCGGTTTTTTCGCGCTGATCCAGTTGCCCTACACCTGGAAATTCATCTGGTCGCCGTTGCTCGATCGCTACGCATTGACGCGGCTTGGACGGCGCCGCTCTTGGATGCTGATTGCGCAACTGCTGTTGCTGGTGTCGATCCCCGCCTTCGGCATGCTGCAACCGCAGGCCGACCTGTGGACCATCGCTTATCTGGCGGTGGCGATTTCGCTGTTCAGCGCCACCGCCGATATCGCCATCGACGCCTTCCGCCGCGAGATCCTCACCGATGCCGAACTGGGGCTCGGCAACGCCGTGCATGTGAACGCCTATCGCATCGCCGGGCTGGTGCCGGGTTCGCTGTCGCTGGTGCTGGCCGATCACATGAGCTGGTCTGGCGTGTATCTCGTCACCGCCCTGTTCATGCTGCCGGGCATCGTCATGACCATGCTGGTAAAGGAACCCGCGCAGTCGAGCGCCCGGCCCCGGACATTGCGGGAAGCCATCGTCGAGCCGTTTCACGAGTTCATTTCCCGTCGCGGCTGGCGGTCAGCGGCGACGGTGCTTGTGTTCGTGATTCTCTACAAGCTCGGCGACAGCATGGCCACCGCACTCGCCACACCGTTCTATCTCGACATGGGATTTTCCAAGACCGAAGTGGGACTGGTGGCTAAAAACGCCGGCCTGTGGGGGTACGTGACCGGCGGCATGATCGGCGGCATCTGGATGCTGAAGCTCGGCATCAATCGCGGCCTGTGGGTGTTTGGGGTCGCGCAGGCGGTGATGATCCTGGGCTTTGCGTGGATGGCGCAGCTTGGCCACATCGATCATGCGGCGAAGCTGGTGGCACTCGGGGTGGTGATCTTTTCCGAGGCGCTGGGCAGCGGACTGGGGACGGCCGCCTTCGTTGCCTACATCGCCCGCGAAACCAACCCGGCCTATACCGCGACCCAGTTCGCATTGTTTACGTCGCTCGCCGCGCTGCCGCGCACGGTCATCAGCGCGTCGACCGGCTGGATGGTCGAGCAGCTGGGGTGGTATACATTTTTCTGGCTGTGCTTCGCGCTGGCATGGCCGGGGATGTTGCTGCTGGCGAGGATTGCGCCGTGGCGGGAGAAACTGCCTTCATCGTCGTAGGTACATTGCCCTTTCAAGCTACGCCAATTGTTCTAAGGAAGCTCTGATTAAGTCGAGTTCTAAGCCAGACTAGGCGCGAGCGCAAGAATATCGACGCCGCATATATTTGATACGCAAGGAGATATTCTTGTACGAGCAACAACACGCGTTTGCCAACAGCGAAGCGACGAAATCGACTTAATCAGAGCTTCCCTAAATCACCGGCGCGCCGGGGCGACAGGATTCCTGTGACTGGAATGGCGTCTCAGGCAGCGGCTTCTTCCAGTTTCTGCTGGACCTCGAGCCATTTCCACTCGAGCGTGGCAATCGCATCGGCGACTTCACCCTGGCGCTTGAGGAAATTCAGCATCGTCGCCTTGTTCTCGTCGGCATAGGCGTCCTCCTGCGAGAGCCAGGCCTCGATGTCGCCTTTCTCCCGATTCAGCGCCGCCATGTCCTTTTCGAGTTTGTTGCGCTGGTCTTCCAGCGGCTTTTTCGCGGCATAACTTTGACGCCGGACCTCGGCGTCCGCGCGCTTCTGCGCCTTGCGACCGGCCGTGCCAGACTCCAGCACGGGCGCGCCTTCCAGGCCATTTTCAGCTGAAACAGCGCGTGTTTGCTGGGTTTTCCCTTTCTGATGCGCGACGGCGTAGCTCCGGGCCCACTGTTTGTAATCGTCGAGGTCGCCGTCGAATTCGGCCACCTTGCCGTCGGCCACCAGCCACAGGGTATCGGTGGTCGCCTTCAGCAGATGGCGGTCGTGCGCCACCACCACCAGCGTGCCGTCGAAATCCTGCAGGGCTTCTGCCACGGCTTCGCGCATGTCGATATCGAGGTGATTGGTCGGCTCGTCGAGCAACAGCAGGTTGGGTTTTTCCCAGACGATCAGTGCCA
>JBDTSU010000351.1:0-4021 GCA_039930965.1 Betaproteobacteria bacterium | reverse complement strand
AGGGCTGGATGGGACGCGCCGACCAGACCACCAAGGTGCGTGGCATGTTCGTGCATCCTCACCAGGTCGCGGAGATTATCAAGCGTCACCCGGAAGTGGCGCGGGCGCGGCTGATTGTCAGCCATGTGGATGGCGGCGATGCCATGCGGCTCTTGTGCGAAAGCGCGGCGACCCTGAATGTGGAAGGCGTGGCCGGGTCAATCCGCGATATCACCAAGCTTCGTGGCGACGTGCAGACCGTCACCCCCGGTACACTTCCCAACGATGGCAAGGTGATCGAGGACCTGCGTAGCTACGCGTGACAGTTTGGTTGCGGCCTTCGGGAAGTGGATATTCCCGCGGCTCGCGCCGCAATATCATGCGCGGCCGCCGGCAAATTCGCGGCTAATCGGCGCCTGCCGGAAATGCCACCACGTGGTCGATCTCGAGCTTGATACCGATCTTCTGTCCGATTTCATGATTGTGGTGCGACGGCACCAGCGACAGTACGATGGCGCCGCTGGCCAGTCGTAGCGTGTAGAGGATTTCCGCGCCGCGAAATGCCTTGTGGACCACCTCGGCCAGCGCGGGGCTAAGGTCGTCATGCAGGATGTCATCGGGCCGCACCAGCACATCGGCGTGGCCGCTGGAACCCACCGATCCGATGGGCAGGTTGGTCGGTTTCATGGCGCCGAGTTCGGTGTCGATCCGGCCGTCGTCCAGCACGCTCCCGCGCAGCAGCACGCCCTGGCCGACAAAATCGGCAACGAATCGCGACGCGGGCCGATGGTAGAGATTGTAGGCGGTGTCCCATTGCTCGATGCGGCCGCGATTCATCACGCCAATCCTGTCGGCAATCGAAAATGCTTCGTGCTGGTCATGCGTGACCAGCAGCGCCGGTGTCTCGAGTTTGCGCAGCAAGTCGCGCACTTCCAGTCCGAGGCTTTCACGCAATTCCACATCCAGATTGGAAAATGGCTCATCGAGCAGCAGCAGGGCGGGTTGCGGCGCCAACGCGCGGGCGAGCGCCACCCGTTGGCGCTGGCCGCCGGAAATCTCATGCGGATATTTGTCGGCTTCGGTTTCCAGGCGGACCAATGCGAGCATGTCGGCCACGCGCGCGGCGGTGGCCGCGGTGGCCATGCCGCGCAGGCCAAATGCGATGTTCCGGCGGACCGACAAGTGCGGAAACAGGGCGTAATCCTGAAATACCACGCCGACCCGCCGCGCCTCCGGCGGCACGGACTGGCGGGTGTCCGCAAGCAGTTTGTCGCGCATGCGAATCTCGCCATTGGCGGGGCGCTCGAATCCGGCGATCAGGCGCAGCATTGTCGTCTTGCCGCAACCACTCGGACCGAGCAAACAACCAATTTCACCTTCGTCAATGCCAAATGAGAGGTGATCGCAAACCCGGTTGCCGTCCGGGTAGGAAAAGCTAACGTCTTGTATCTGCAGAAACTTGCTCATGTTTTTGAGTATAGAACATATGCTTAATATCCAAATCGCTTGACTAATAAGAATAATTCGCATTACGATTCACTTATTCGGTGGGCAATATATCGGAGCACGCATTACCTACCCGGCCAGAATATGGCAACTTGTTAATTTACAAGGACTTAACATGAAGATTTTATCCATTACCGGCGTATTCCTCGCATTTCTTGTCGGCTCGTCCATGGCCTCGGCTGAGCAACAAGTATTGAATTTGTACTCATCGCGCCACTACCAGACCGACGAGGCGCTGTATGCGAATTTCGAGAAAAGCACCGGTATCAAGATCAACCGCATTGAAGGTCCGGAAGACCCGCTCATCGAGCGCATGAAGAATGAAGGCGACAAGAGTCCGGCGGACGTCCTGATCACCGTTGATATGGGCCGCTTGCTGAAAGCCCAGCAACTGGGCCTGTTCCAGGCGGTAAAGTCGGCGCTGCTCGACGCGAAGATTCCCCGGGAACTGAAGGCGCCAGATGGTTCCTGGTTCGGATTCTCCGTGCGCGCGCGGCCAATTTTCTACGCCAAGGCACGCGTCGACGCGCGGCAACTTCCCGACTATGAATCGCTTGCCGACCCGAAATGGAAAGGCAAGATTTGCGTACGCTCCGGCATGCATCCCTACAATCTGTCGCTGATGTCATCCCTCATCGCCGCCAATGGTCCGGAAAGAGCCGAGGCGTGGGCGAAAGCCGTGGTCGCCAACATGGCGCGCGCGCCCAAGGGCGGCGATACCGACCAGTTGAAGGCTGTCGCCGCCGGTGAATGCGATATCTCGCTCGGCAATACCTATTACTTCGCGCGCATGATGAAATCGGACAAGCCGGAGGATCGCGCGGTGGTCGAAAAAATTGGTGTGATCTTCCCGAACCAGTCCAACCGCGGTGCGCATATCAACATATCGGGCGCGGGCGTCGCGCGCTATGCGCCGAACCGGGGGGCAGCGATCAAGTTCCTTGAGTATCTTGCCAGTCCGGACGCGCAAAATTACTTTGCCAATGGCAACAACGAGTATCCGGTCGTCGGCAAGGCGGACAACCCGCAACTCAGGCTGCTTGGCGAGTTCAAGCGCGACCCGCTGACCATGGACATGGTTGGCAAAAACTATGCAGCCGCGGCACAGACGTTTGATCGTGCCGGCTGGAAATGAACCCGGCGCGGCGCGCCCGATTCCATGTCAGCAGGCGATTGAGCGGAAATTCATGAGGCCAGCACGGCGGTTCGCGCGGTCACGACGACGGGCGCGGGCCGGGTGATGGCGCGTGACGCGAGCACGACTGGAATCAGTCCCACCGCCACGATCGCCAGCGATGCCGTCGACGCCTCGGCGAGCCGTTCATCCATCGCCAGGTTATAGGCCTGGACGGCCAGCGTATCAAAGTTGAATGGTCGCAGCACCAGTGTGGCGGGCAGCTCTTTCATGACGTCCACAAAAACCAGTAGTGCGGCCGTGATGAGGCTGCTTCGAAGCAACGGGACGTGCACCCGCATCGCCACGCCGGTCGCCGTCGCGCCCAACGACCGCGCGACATCGTCCATGCTGGGGGTAATCCTGGCGAGGCCGGCGTCGACACTCTGCAGCGCGATGCCCAGAAAACGGATGAGATAGGCGTAGACGAGCACCATGACGCTGCCGGTCAGGAGCAATGGTACGGCGCGCCCCGACAGCGCTTCAAGCAGGTCGGCCAAGCGGTGGTCAAACCAGGCGACCGGAATCAGCACACCCACCGCGATGACCGTTCCCGGGATGGCATACCCCAGGCCCACGGACTGGTTGATGGCCCGGTTCCAGCGACTCTTCGACAACCGGGCGGCGTAGGCCAGCAGCAGGGCCAGCACCACCGCAATCGTCGCGCTGATCGCCGCCACGCTGAAGCTGTTGCCGGCCAACTGGAAAAAGCGTGACCCCAGGCTTGAATCGCCGTCGGTAATCGAGAGCTTCAACAATATCAGCGTAGGCAAGGCAAATCCGATGACCAGCGGAATTGCGCAAACCGTTGCCGCCCACCAGCGGCGCATACTGACGAGGCGGGTGCGAAGGTGCGGCTGGCCGGCGCCTTGATAGAAGCGCGAGCGCCGCCTCGCCGTGAGTTCGATGAGTATCACGATCGCGACGAATGACATCAGGATAACGGCCAGCTTGCCCGCGGATGCACGGTCACCTTGTGAAAACCAGGCATTGAAGATCCCGGTGGTGAAGGTGGGCACGCCGAAATACGAGACGGTGCCATAGTCGGCCAGTGTCTCCATCAGTGCCAGCGCCGTGCCTGCCGCAATGGCCGGGCGCGCGAGCGGCAGTGAAATCCGCCAGAAGATACCGAAGCGGCCTAATCCAAGCGTGCGGCCGGCCTCGGAAAGCGTTGAAGACTGTTCCAGGAACGCCACCCGCGCGAGCACATACACATAGGGATAGAGCACAAAAGTCAGCATCACTGCCGCGCCGGGCAACGATCGAACTGCAGTAAGCAGATTTCCGAAACTGTCAGTGTAAATCTGCCGACGGCACGGTTGCCCGACAGGCCATTCATGGCCGGTCAGGCCTGTGCTGACC
>JBDTSU010000350.1:0-4021 GCA_039930965.1 Betaproteobacteria bacterium | reverse complement strand
AAAGGCGACTCCACCCGTGGTGCCGACGACGCCGTTGCCGCCGGGTGCCAGCTTCGCACGCCCCGGGTTGGCCATCGTTTCGTCGTAGTGCGCCTGCGGAAAGGCGGCGCTGCGGCGCGTCGGATAAATCACCATCTTGTAGGTCGGATGGGCCTTGAACAGTGCCAGCTGGCCCGGCGTGAGCTTGTCCTTCTGGCTGTCGGCGTTGGCGGCCGTGATGGTCATGACGGGCTGGTCGGCGGCAAACGGATCGGCATAGTGGCCGCCGGGCTTGTGTCCGGCCGGCGCCTTGGTCAGGCCGCCGTCCCACGCCGGAATCGTTCCGGCCGCGTTGCCGGCTTTTTCGGCGCCGACGGGCGTGAGCGTCTTGCCCAGCTGGCTTGCATCCTGAGCCTGCGCGCCGCCGGCGGCAGCCAGGGCGAATCCCAGCGCGATCGCGGATGCCAGGTACCGTTGCGCCATTGCGCGGCGGGCTTTCAGACGAATTGAATTCATGTGAGGGTCCCTATCTCTTTCGGCCAAGACGTCAGAACGAATAGCTGATGTTGATTGCGAGGAAGTCCCGGTCCTTCAGGCTGTTCGCCGAGGAGCAGAACGACAGCGACTGGCGCGCGGCAAGCGTGGCCGCCGACAGCGCTGCCACATCGGTGCCGCAGAACACGCGGCCGCCGAAGAAATTGGTGTACGCCACGTCGGCCTGCCAGTTCTGCTGGTACGTGAAGCCGACGCCGACGGTCGCCGCCTTCGCGCCCTTGTTGAAGTTCGGCCCGACGCCGTCGACATCGTGCGAGAAGGCCAGGCGCGGGATGACGTTGACGCCGCCGAAGGCGTTCGGATACTCAAGGCGCGCCGCCAGCCGGTAGCCCCACGAGCTCTTGGTCGCCCAGCCGCCGGGCTGCGCCGAGCCACCGGCCGCCGCGTTGGCGGACGACTGCAACACCGGCAGCAGAGTACCGTAGCCTTCGAACTCGACATCGCTGGGCAGGTTCAGATAGTTGTAGCCGACCTCGCCGACGATCACGAACTGTTCGGCGGCCAGTATCTGCGGTATCGCCTTGGTCGCGGTCACCTGCACCTGGTGCATGTTGACCCGCCGATAGCCGGTGATTTCGCTGCCCAGCGGAATGTCGGCCGGGTTCTGCGCGTTCTGGCTGGGCAGGTTCAGCGACGAGAGCACCAGGTCGGTCACGCCCATCTGCACCGGCTGGTTCTTGCGGAACGAATACTCGCCCTGCAACGCGATGCCGAGCGGGCCGGCGCTGTTGAACGAAAGTCCGACCAGATGGATGTTTTCCGGGTACTCGGCGAAGACGCTCGCGCTGCCGTTCGCCGTATTGGCCGCCACCGGAATGAACGGCGAACCGGTCAGCAGATTGGTGGTACCGCTGCCCAGCGCGGGGAACGTGGTCTTGCGCACCGAGACGATCGGAGTGCGGCTGTGATAGTTGAGGTAGTAGGCGCCGAATTCGGTGTTGTTCAAGGCGCTCGCGAGGTAGCGCAGCGACCCGCCGAACTGCCCCGAGTTGGACGGCGTCCGGTCGTCTCCGCGCGGCAGCCAGACTGCAGCCGCCGGATCGAACGGGCCATAAGCGGCGGCAAGCGCCGGCGTCGGCGAAGGATTGGTCACCGGAAAGTGCTGATCCTTCCGGCGGCCGAAGGTCACATACACTTTGTCGCCGTCGTCCGACAGGGCGTCGGTCGTCGAGAAAAAGCTGCCGCGCGGATCCAGCCGCGTCTTTTGCCAGTTGGCCTGGTAGTAGCCTTCGACCGAAAATCCCGAACCGATCTGCTGCGATGCCCAGATCATCGGCGTCGGAATGAACGCTTCCTTCAGTTCGGAGCCCGGCGCCCGCAGTTTCGACACGTCGACCGGATTGATCGAGTTGATGCTGTTGGCGAGAAACGTCGATTCGCCCCAGCTCACGACCTGGTTGCCGACGCGCACGGCGGACTTCTGTCCGCCGAAATCGAAGCGGCCGTAGGCGTACGCGTCCAGGAGGACCACGTCGCGGCGCAGCCGGCTGTGCGCCTTGGGTCCGAGTTCGTCCTTGTCCGCCGCGGCGCGATCGTAGTACCAGCTGCCGCGGGTGAAGAATCCGTAGTTCCGGTACTTGATCTCGAGTTCGTGCGTGCCCTTGATAAGGCTCGAGACGATTTCGCGATTGTGGTAGTTCAGGTTGCCGTCGTCGCCGTTCACCGAGCGCGAAGTGCCGCCGTTGGCGATGCCGATCAGCGAGGCATCGCGTTCGCTCATCCGCCACAGGTTACCCAGCGATATGGTTGAATCGAAACTGCCGGCGACGCCGTTGCCCCAGTCGAAGGATGCGGCATGAGTCGTCGAAAATGCACAAAGGCCGGCGGCCAGCAAAGCACACGTCAGGGGTCGCGGCGCGACGCGCAAAGCGTTCAGATGTTGCATGGTTTCTCCTCCAGTGAGAAAGGTGCCGCGGCGCTTTTTTATCGCATTGAGAGCGCGCGATACGCCGGCAGACAACCGAGTTTAGACGAGCGGCAGCGATCGCCGGAAGCGCATGGCAAGTTTATTCGGTGTTGCAACGCAGCAAGCCGGGCGTTGCAGTGCGGCAGAAAATGTGCTGTTCGCTCGACCATCAGACGGTGCTGCATACCGGCGGCGCCGGTATCCAACGCCGGCGGCCAGGGCTGTACTGTTGCAAAAAACGTACACGTCCAATGAATTGCATCGCCGAAGGCGGCCGGATGAGCGCCGAAGTGCGGTGGGCGCGGACGGGCGGGGGCGGTCGATGGACTAGAATATTCGCGAACCACACACCACGGTCACGTGGAGACAACGAACGGAGTGGACGATGTTTCAACGGACAGTGATGTTGCTGGTCGGGATGCTATTGCTATCGGCAGCAGGGGAAGCGGCAGCGCAGTTCGTCTCGCTGACTGCAGACAACGATTATTTCGCGCGGGCCGATCGCCACTACACCGGCGGATTGCAGCTTGGGCTGCTGCTGGAGGCGCCGGCAATTCCCGCAGGGCTCCGCGCAACCGCTCCGCTGTCGTGGTCGGCCGACCCGCAGCTGGTCCTGGCGTTCGGACAGCGGATCTACGTCCCGAACGAGATCGACGTCGATCCGCCGAGCCCGAAGGATCGTCCGTATGCCGGGTGGACCTATCTGCTCGCCGACCTGCGCACGAAGAACGGTCCGGTGATCGACCATGTCATCGCCGGCATCGGCATGGTCGGCCCGGGGTCCGGAGCGCGCCAGGTGCAGACCGCGACGCACCGGCTGTTCGGCAGCAGGCCGGCCGACGGCTGGAGCAGCCAGCTGCGCAATGAAGTGGGGGTGATGGCGGGCTTCGAGCGCACCTGGCCGGGCGTCCTGCGCGCGAATGCCGGCTCGAACAGCATCGACATCGCGGTGCGCGCCGGCGCAACGGTCGGCAACGTGTTTACCTACGCAGCGACGAGCGTCATTGCGCGCTTCGGATCGCATCTTCCCGACGACCTGCCGGCGACGCAGCTGTCGCTGCTGCCGTCCCGAGACGGATTTCATGGCGCGACCGGCCGCGGCTGGTATGCGTGGCTTGGCGCAGAGGCGCGGGCGGTGGCGTGGAACGTGTTCCTGGACGGAAATATGTTCAGGGACAGCGCCAGCGTCGAACGCAGACCGCTGGGGTACGATTTGCAGACGGGATTCGCCTACGTCTGGCCCACCGCACGCGTCGGCTTCGCGCTGATCGTCCGCGGCCGGGAATTCTCCGGTCAGGAAGGTCCCGATCGTTACGGGCAGCTGACGCTGTCGATGGGGTACTAGACTCTAAGAGCGGCCTCGCTGGCTCGCGTCCCGCTTCGAACAAAACCTCCTAAGGCGGCGCGACCCCGCCCGGCAGGTCGTTCAGATGACACGCCGCCCAGTGCAGTTCGCCGGCCACCGGCTTGAACACCGGCGTCTCGGTCTTGCAGCGTTCCATCGCCTTCGGGCAGCGCGGATGGAAGTGACAGCCCGACGGCGGATGAATCGGATTCGGCACGTCGCCGACCAGCCGGATC
>JBDTSU010000349.1:0-4036 GCA_039930965.1 Betaproteobacteria bacterium | reverse complement strand
CGCTGGGCCAGCTCGGCCATCATGCCGATCGCGTGGGCATTGTGGCCGTAATCCATCAGCACCTTGAACGGATGCTCGTTGTAAACGTTCATGCGGCCTGGTGCCTGGAAGAACGTGGTGTCGAAGGTGCGCAGGCCCTGGCGGATGGCATCGAGCTTGATCCCCAGCGAGAACGCCACCGCCGCCGCGAACATCGCGTTCTGCACGTTGTGCATGGCGCGGCCCTCAAGCGTGGCGGGGATGAGGTGGGTCCACATCAGCGGGATGTGGCCGCCCTTGTCGTAGAGCGTGATCATCTGGCCGTTGACGCCCGCCTCGAGCGCGCAGGCGCGCCCGCCGGCACGGATGTGTTCGCGCACCACCGCGTGCTGCGGGTTGAGCGTGACGTAGCAGATGCTTTTCGCGTCGGTGTCCGCCGACATCTTGATCACGTTGACGTCGTCGGCGTTCAGCACCGCGCAATCCCGGGCGACCTCGACGACGATGCGCTTGACCTCGGCGAGCTGTTCGAGCGTATCGATGCCTTTCATGCCGAGGTGATCGGCCTGCACATTGAGCACCGCGCCGACATTGATGAACGGCACGCCCATGCCGGCGCGCAGCAGGCCGCCGCGGGCGATCTCGAGGATGGCCATGTCGACCTGCGTGTCGGCGAGCACCATGCGCGTGGCCACCGGCCCGGTCATGTCGCCTTCGACCGTGCGCTGGCCGTCGATGTAGACGCCGTCGGTGGTGGTCAGGCCCGGCGTGAAGCCCGCCATCTTGGTGATGTGCGCCAGCATGCGCGAGGTGGTGGTCTTGCCGTTG
This sequence comes from Betaproteobacteria bacterium, assembly GCA_039930965.1. Classification (GTDB taxonomy): domain Bacteria; phylum Pseudomonadota; class Gammaproteobacteria; order Burkholderiales; family Usitatibacteraceae; genus UKL13-2. Next base: position 3,229 of record JBDTSU010000349.1, on the reverse strand, counting down.
GTGCCGGTGATGCCGGCAATCGGCACGCGCGACGGCGTGCCGGCGGGGAACAGCATGTCGATCACCGGGCCGGCGACATCGCGCGGCGTGCCTTCCGAGGGCGCCACATGCATGCGAAATCCCGGGGCCGCGTTGACTTCGCAAATCCCGCCGCCGACCTGCTTGTAACTCTCGGTGATGTCCGGGCTGAGGAAATCGACGCCGCCGACATCGAGGCCGATGGCGGTCACTGCGCGCACCGCCATGTCGCGATTGTCGGGATGGATCACGTCGGTCACATCGGTCGCGGTGCCGCCGGTGGAAAGATTGGCGGTGGAGCGCAGCATCACCACCTGGCCGGCGGCAGGAATCGAATCGGCGGTCATGCCGACGCGCGCCAGCATCATGTCGGCCTGCTCGTCGAGCTCGATCCGGGTCATGACTTTTTCATGGCCGATGCCGCGGCGGTGATCCTTGTTTACCAGATCCACCAGCTGGCGAATGGTCGAGGCGCCATCGCCCACCACGTGGCCGGGCGTGCGCCGCGTGGCGGCGATCAGCTCGCCGTTCACCACCAGCAGACGATGGTCGTCGCCGGTCAGATAGGTTTCCACGATGACCGAAGAGGAGTGTTCCTGCGCGGCGGTGAATCCTGCGCGCACTTCCTCTTCATTGGTGAGGTGAATCGAAATGCCGCGGCCGTGATTGCCGTTGTACGGCTTGGTGACCACCGGATAACCAAGGCGCTTCGCCGCCGTGACGGCGCGATCGGCCGAGCGCACCAGCTCCTGCCGCGGCACCGGCAGCCCGCGCGCGGCGAGGATCTTGTTGGTCTCTTCCTTGTCGCCGGCCAGCTCGACCGCGATATAGCTGGTGCGGCCGGTGACGGTCGCCTGGATGCGCTGCTGCCACTTGCCGTAGCCGAGCTGGATCAGCGATTGCTCGTTCATGCGCAGCCACGGTATGCCGCGCGCCTCCGCGGCGCGCACCAGCGATGCCGTCGACGGCCCCAGCGCACGGCGTTGCGCATAACGGATGTATTCGTCGCGTGCCCGGGGCCATGCCCAGCCTTCGGGCAAGGCGTTGTCCGGCTGCAGTGCCTTCGGCAGCAGCGAGGTCAGCAGTTTCAGCGCCAATTCGCCGGCTTCAATGCCTTCGTCGCGCTGCGCATATTCGTAAATCACGCTGTAGACACCGGGGCGGTCGGTGCTGCGGGTCTTGCCGAAGGTGACATCCTCGCCGGCGACATTCTGCAACTCGATCGCCACATGCTCGAACACGTGGCCGAGCCAGGTGCCTTCCCCCTCAAGCATGCGCCGGATCAGGCCGCCGGGCTCGCGATACGAACAGCCGTGCTCCTGCAGGCTGGGCAGGGCGGCGATGAGTTCCATCACGTAGGCAGTGCCGAGCTTGCCGGTCGGCCACGCCTCGAGCGGTCCGAGGTCGAGGTCCAGCCGGATCACCGGAAAGTGCGCATACAGCGACGGCCCCACATATACCGAACGATCAAGAATGCGCATGAGTTCTCCTTCAATTGAATATTTTACGCGGGCCAAAACCTCAAATGCCCGACGATGCTACTCAAATCACTGTCATTCCCGCGGAGGCGGGAATCCAATTTCGTTCAGGTCATGGCGCGGAGAGAAACTTGGATTACCGCCCCCGGCTTACTGTCTGCCGGGGCAGGCTCCGCGGGAATGACAGCAGGGGCCCGCCCTACAAAAATTATTTTTTGACGCGAGCCAGCGAACCGGCCGAGGCCTTGCGCGTATGCAGATTGAAAGTCGCGCCGGCGATCAGGATGTGAATGCTGACGCCGAGCATGCACACCGGCTGCCCCTCCGCCGCCGTGTCCATGGACGAAAACACCATGCCCGATGCATCGACCACGGTGATGCTGCCGCTGCCGGCGGCTTCCAGCGTATTGTCCGGGCCGATGAACGCGGCCGTGTCTTCGTCGAGGCCGAGGCCGATGGCGAACGGGTTGAACGCGAGCGCGGCCAGCAGGCGGCCGATGCGGTCGCGCTGGCGAAAATGCTGGTCGATGATGAATCGGTTGGTGAGCCCCAAGCCGGGTGCCAGGCGCACCGCGCCCGCCACCGGGCTGGCGCCTTCCTCGCCAAAGGCAATCATGTGCTCGCTGATAAAGGCGGCCCCCGCGCTGGTGCCGGCCACATGCACGCCGGATGCGTTCATCAGCCGCAGCGCCCTGGCCACCGACGTCCCGCCGAGAATCGTCGACAGCCGCAACTGGTTGCCGCCGGTGAAGAACACGCCGGTCGCCGATTTAAGGCGCTCCAGCCGGCCGATTTCCTCGCAGTCGCGGCGGGTGTCGAAATCCATCGCGGTGACCCGCGCGGCGCCGAGCTCGTTGAAGATGCGCTCGTAGCGCGCGCCGCTATCGGCCAACTGGCTGGCGGTCGGTATCACCACGATATCGGCCTCCCCGGCGTCGCCGCACAGTTCCACAAACCGCCGCAGTATCTGGGGGGAATTGTCTTTTTCTTCGGCACCGCCAATGGGGATGATCCATCCGCGTTGCGCGCCCTCGGCGACCTTGCTCGGCATACGTACTGCTCCTGTCTGATATGAACGAGATGATGCCATTGGCGGACGGGGAGCGCCAAAACGGCGCGGGATTCGCGTTTATGGGCCAGGTGACGCGTATCGCGGAAGGCCTTCTTTGAACGCGCGCTTCCCCCTTTGGAAGTCGGGGGTTCCGTGTCCCGGGAAACGTGACATTCATATCGGTGTTACGCCGTATCGAAGGCGGCCAATTATTTGCTGCTCGCCGTTTCCCTCCCCGCATTCCTATAAACTACGACGCTTTTCGCGGGGCTTTATGTGGTTCAGGAATTTGCAGGTCTATCGTTGTCCCGCGCCGTGGAATATCAGCGCCTCCAGCCTGGAGGAGCAACTGGGACGAAACGTGTTTCGCGCGGCAACCGGCTACGAGATGCAGACGCAAGGGTGGGCATCGCCGCGCGATGACGGCGGCCTCGTGCATGCGGTGCATGGCCAGATGCTGATTTCGCTATGCACGGAAAAGAAACTGCTGCCGGCGTCGGTCATCAAGGAAGTGACCCGTGAAAAGGCCATCGAGGCCGAGGAACGGCAGGGTTTCAAGCCGGGGCGCAAACAGCTGCGCGACCTCAAGGAACAGGTCATTGATGAGCTGTTGCCGCGGGCCTTCAGCGTGCGCCGGCGGACCGGCATCTGGATCGACCCGGCCAACGGCTGGCTGGTGATC
>JBDTSU010000348.1:0-4052 GCA_039930965.1 Betaproteobacteria bacterium | reverse complement strand
GTCTTGCCGGATTTCAATGTGAGCGACTGGCGGGTGTTGTAAAGGTTATGGGGCATGATGGGGGATCCTATAGGGAGGAGATCGCGCGCCTGATCGGTCGCGCGGCGAGACGGGTAATTTTAAGGCCTTTGAAATGATTGCGGTGGAAACCCGCGGCCGGCGCGTTCAACTTCAGTGAAAACGGCACGATCGCCGTGCCGTTTCCGGGCTGGTTCCAGCATTGCGTTAGATGACCATCATGTCGACAAACTCATTGACCGGCGTTGCATCAAGTTTCTTTGAGTCGAGGCACAGGTCAAGGATTGCCGTGCGCTGTTTCTCCGGAAATACCCGTGCCAGGTTGGTCTTGAACTTGGCCACCAGCACCGGCATGCCTTCTTTGCGGCGACGTTTGTGGCCGATCGGATATTCGACGACGATTTCCTTCAGCTTCTTGCCGTCATTGAATTCGACCGTCAGCGCGTTGGCAATCGAACGTTTTGCCGGGTCGTGGTAGTCCTTCGTAAACTTGGGGTCTTCCACGCATACGATCTTGTCGCGCAATACATCGATGCGCTTGTCGGCGGCGATATTGTCTTCATAGTCGCTCGCCGTCAGGCGGCCGAAAATGATCGGCACCGCCACCATGTATTGCACACAATGATCGCGGTCCGCCGGATTGTTGAGCGGGCCCTTCTTGTCGATGATGCGAATGCAGGCTTCGTGCGTGCGGATGGTGATCTTCCGGATGTCCTTTTCGGACTTGCCCAGTTTCTTCAGTTCATCGTGTATCGTCATGCCTGCTTCGACGGCTGTCTGCGAGTGAAACTCGGCGGGGAAGGAAATCTTGAACAGCACGTTTTCCATCACATATGAACCGTATGGTCGCTGGAACTTGAATGCGTTTCCCTTGAACAGCACATCATAGAAACCCCAGGTCTTGGCCGACAGTACCGAGGGGTAGCCCATCTCGCCGGTCCTGGCGATAAGCGCCAGGCGCACGGCACGTGACGTGGCATCGCCCGCCGCCCACGACTTGCGTGATCCGGTATTGGGCGAATGCCGGTACGTGCGCAATGACTGCCCATCGACCCATGCCAGCGAGACGGCATTGAGTATTTCGTCCTTCGACAGACCCATCATTTCAGCCACGACCGCGGTGGACGCGACCTTTACCAGCACCACGTGATCGAGGCCGACCTTGTTGAAAGAATTTTCCAGCGCGATGCAGCCCTGGATTTCGTGCGCCTTGATCATGCCGGTCAGCACATCACGCACGGTCAGCGGCTTTTTTCCGGCGGCTATCGCGTTGCGTGACAGCCAGTCCGCGGTGGCGAGGATGCCACCAAGATTGTCGGAAGGATGCCCCCACTCGGCCGCAAGCCAGGTGTCGTTGAAATCGAGCCAGCGGATCATGGCGCCGATATCGAATGCCGCCTTCACTGGATCCATCTGGAATTGGGTGCCGGGAACCTTGGCGCCGTTGGGAACCAGCGTTCCCTGCACGACTGGTCCGAGCATCTTGGTGCAGGCCGGGTACTCAAGCGCCTCGAATCCGCAGCCCAGCGTGTCGATCAGGCAGTAACGTGCGGTGTCGTAGGCTTCCTTCGATTTGATCTTGTATTTGGTGACGTAGTCGAGGATATCGGTCAGTACTTTGTCTGGTTTCGGACGGACATTGGAGATGTGTGCGGACATTTATGTTGCCTTTGCAGTGGAGTATCAGTGGAAAGATCGCTCTTCGCGCGGATGCGGGACGCGCGTCTCGCCGCGACAGATGGGCCGGAGATGCGACAGAGCCTGCGCGATTCCGTCGCGCTCGGCCAGCAACGCATTGAAATCGGCGTCACAGGCGGCGACCGGCCGGGCGTAATCGTTGATTTGCTCGCACAGGAGCTGACGGCGTGCCTCAAGCAGATTGATACATTGCTGGAGCGTGACGTGGAGCTTGCCGGTTCGATGGGTGATGGTCATTGGCGGGAAATCCCCGGAAATTGGCGAGAACTGTTTGCCCCGGCGGGCACGGATGAAGCCGGATCGTCGACGTTGCCGGGCCGGCCGAAAATCCGTTTTTGTTCGTGCCCGCCGGGGCAATAATCTACTACCTGTCCTTCAGCGCGACAAACTTCAAATTGTCCGGCCCCGTGTAATTCGCCGACGGACGAATTATCTTGCCGTCGATACGTTGCTCGATGACATGAGCGGCCCAGCCCGAAGTGCGCGAAATGATGAACAGCGGCGTGAACATGGCGGTTGGCACTCCCATCATGTGGTATGAACAAGCCGAAAACCAGTCGAGATTGGGGAACATTTTCTTCTCGCGCCACATCACCGACTCGAGCCGGTCGGCGATGTCGAACAGCTTCATGTTGCCGGCGTCCTTTGACAGGCGGCGGGCAACTTCCTTGATGACAACGTTGCGCGGGTCGGAAACGGTGTACACAGGGTGGCCGAAACCGATGACAACCTGTTTCTCGGCGACGCGCCGGACGATGTCGGCCTCTGCAGCATCGGGCGTGTCGTAACGCGACTGGATTTCGAAGGCCACCTCATTGGCGCCGCCGTGCTTGGGGCCGCGCAACGCACCGATGGCGCCGGTGATCGAGGAATACATGTCTGAACCGGTGCCGGCAATGACACGCGCGGTAAACGTGGAAGCATTGAATTCATGCTCTGCGTACAGCACCAGGGATGTATGCATGGCGCGAACCCACAACTCGCTGGGCTTCCTGCCGTGCAAAAGATGGAGGAAGTGCCCGCCGATCGAGTCATCGTCGGTTTCGACGTCGATGCGCTTGCCGTTCACCGCGAAGTGATACCAGTAGAGGAGCATGGAGCCAAACGACGCCATCATTCGATCGGCGATGTCCTTGGCGCCGCCGAGGTTGTGGTCGTCTTTTTCGGGCAGCGTGCAGCCCAGGGCCGAGCAAGCCGTGCGCAGGACATCCATCGGATGGGTGGAGGCGGGAAGCGACTCGAGCACATCCTGCACCGCCATCGGAATACCGCGCAGCGACTTGAGCTTGGTCTTGTAATGTGCGAGCTCAGTCGCCGTGGGCAGCTTCTCGTGCACCAGCAGATAGGCGATTTCCTCGAATTCGCATGCATCGGCAACATCGAGAATGTCATAGCCGCGGTAGTGAAGGTCGTTGCCGGTCAGGCCGACTGTGCAGAGGGCGGTGTTGCCGGCGGTGACGCCGGAGAGCGCGACGGATTTCTTTGCTTTGGGTGCCGCGGCGGGTACGGTTTCAGGTGCGACGGTGCTCATTTTCAAGTTCTCCTTCGTTGGGTGCGCTGAAACCTGCATCGGGCGCGCCGGTTATCACAATTGTGCGTCGTTAATGTTGACCCGGGCACACGCGGAATCTATTGCACCAGATCAATTCGACCGCAGATCGGGTTGAAGGCCATGGCGAGGGCGCTGCCCGCGCCTGCCCGACATTCAACCGGGCAAAGTCAAGCATTGGCGCGCCTTTCCAGACGAAATGCCGTGAAACGCCGCGCCATTGCTGGAGTTTCTTTTGCAGTCATGCTGCTTGCTACTTCTTTGCCTCGAACAGTTTGTCCAGCGACTGTTCGAATTCGTGATAACCGATGCGATCATAAAGTTCATCGCGCGTTTGCATGATGTCGAGCACGTTTTTCTGGTGGCCATCGCGGCGAATGGCGGTATACACAGCCTCCGCGGCCTTGTTCATGGCGCGGAATGCGGATAACGGATACAACACCATCGCTACCTTCACGCTGTTCAATTCGTCGACCGTGAACAAGGGCGTCTTGCCAAACTCGGTGATGTTGGCCAGCACCGGCACTTTTACCGCGTCAACGAAGCGCTTGTAGGTCGGCAGATCGTAGGCGGCCTCGGCGAAGATACCGTCGGCACCCGCTTCCACACAGGCGATCGATCGCTCGATCGCGGCATCCACGCCTTCGGCCTGGATGGCGTCGGTGCGGGCGATGATGAAGAAATCCGCGTCGGTCTTCGCATCTGCGGCGGCCTTTACGCGGTCGGCCATTTCCTGTTTGGAGACAATTTCCTTGCCCGGACGGTGGCCACAGCGTTTGGCGCCGAC
>JBDTSU010000347.1:0-4056 GCA_039930965.1 Betaproteobacteria bacterium | reverse complement strand
GCGAGCTGCATGAGTTCCCATTCCACAATTTCGGGCAGGCGCGCAACGCCGCGCTCGATCACGCCTATGCCTCACCGCTCACCTATGACTATCTGCTTTTTGACGACGCCGACATGGAGCTGATGGTCGAGGATGCGAGCTTTCGCGAGCGGCTCGACGCCCCGGGCTACCGGCTGCTGCAGCGGGCGGATACCGGCCTTGCCTATTGGAACATCCGCATTGTCCGGCGCGAGGCCGGCGCGCGCTACCATGGTGTGACCCACGAATATCTCGACGTGCCCGGCGGCGTGCAGGGATTGCAGGACGCCTGGTACAAGGACCATGCCAGCGGCTCGAACCGGGTCGACAAGTTCGAGCGTGACGCCAGGCTTTTGCTGGAAGCCCTTGAGAAGGAGCCGGACAACCAGCGCTACTGGTTCTATCTGGCGCAATCCTATCGCGACGCCGGGCGAACCGCGGACGCCGCAGCGGCCTACGCCAAGCGCGCCGAGATGGGCGGCTGGGATGAGGAAGCCTGGAACGCCCGCCTGCAGGAGGCGCGCTGCTTGCGCAAGCTCGGCGACGAAGCGGGTTTCATCCGCCAGGCGCTCGCCGCCTTCGATCAACGCCCGCAACGCGCCGAGCCGCTGTACGACCTGGCGCGTTTCTACCGCGAAAAAGGCATGAACGACGCCAGCGCGCTGTTTTCCGAAGCAGGTCTGGCGATCAAGCGACCCGACGACATCCTGTTTCTCGAGGATTTCATCTACACGACAGGCCTGCAGGAGGAATATTCGGTCGCGGCAAATTACGCGCGCGACCCCGTGCGCAAGGACCGCGGGTTCGCGGCGTGCAACTGGCTGGCGCTGAACCGGACCATCGCCGATGGCCCCAGGAACCTGGCGTGGTCCAACCTTTTTTTCTATGCCCAGTCCGCCAAGTCGATGATGTCGTCGTTCAGCGCGCGTCCGGTCGGGTTCACGGCGCCTGACGGCTATAGGGCATCAACCTCGTCGGTGACCCGGCGGGGCGACCAGATCATGCTCTTGCAGCGGACGGTGAACTACACGCTGAAAGAAGAAAACCTCCAATACGACACGCCGGATGGAGCGCCAGTCCACACGCGCAATTTCCTGCTCCGGTTGAGCGGTGAACTCGCCATCCAGTCCGCCAGCGAGATCTTGCCGCCGGCCGACTTGCCGGAACCTGCCTACGATGAGGTTCTCGGATTCGAGGACATGCGCCTGTTCGCCTGGCGCGACGAACTGTGGGGCGTCTCATGCGTGCGCGAGCTGACGCCGGAGGGCTGGTGCGAACAGGTCCTCGCGCGCATCGACGATCGCGGACCCGGCGCTTGCCGGATGACTGACTGGCGCGTGTTGCAGCCGACGGGACCGCGCGTGCACGAGAAGAACTGGATGCCGCAAGTCAAGCCAGGCGAAGCTGGCGACGAGCGGCTGCAGTTCATCTATCTCTGCGACCCAACCCGTATCGTCGACGAGCAAGCGCGGACCATCAGCGAGGCGCCCGCGGCGATTGCCGCCCAACGGTTCCGGGGAGGCAGCCAGGCGATCGCGTTCGCAGAGGGGTGGCTCACATTGGTTCATGAAGTGGATCAGAAGGATGCGGAGGAGCGACGCTACTACCTGCATCGGTTTGCCTGGTTCGACGACACGAACGTTCTGCGAAAAGTGAGCCGTCCATTCTTCTTCAACAAGAAGGGCGTTGAATTTGCTGCCGGCCTGGCCTGGCATCCGGACGAAAGGCGCTTGCTGATTTCCTACAGCGTGGCCGATAGCGAATCCTGGATCGCGACCGTCGACGAGGCGGAGGTCAAGATCCTGCTTGAGGACGTGGATCACCTGCCTTCGGGTGTAAAAGCGCGGCCGGCCGGAGCGCCTCTACCAGGCGAGGTCGCGCCCAGAGCGGTGGGGAATTGATGTGAAAAACCTTGCAATCAACAAACCCGCAACACAGAGCTCGACTTCGGAGTGGTCATTCAGTCGGCTTCCCGAGGAGGATGCCAAGGGTGGAAACAATGGCAAGATCTCCAGCGAAATGGGGTTTCATACCGGGAGAGAGCAGGACCCATGGTGGCAGGTCGACCTGGAGGGCGAATTCCTGATTCGTCGGGTTGTTGTCCACAACCGACAACAACAAGCCTACAGGCTGAGGCACTTTAGTCTTTTAGGATCATTGGACGGGCAGCACTGGTCGATTTTCTATAGGAAAATCGATAGCACGATCTTTGGCGACCCCGATCCTCGACCTTATGTCGCGTATATTGCTGGCGACCAGCCGGCCCGGTTCGTGAGAGTGCGACTTGATGGCAACGAATGCCTGCACTTTTGTGAATGCGAAGTCTTTGGTGTTCCTCTCGATCAAGGGGCACGAGAGCGAATTGTGAATGAAGCCTCGGCCGAGCGAAATGCCGTACCGGAAGGGCGAAATGGATATCTAAAGAACATTGCCGGGTTTAGCATATTCGTGGATACAAAAAACTATGCGCCGTCCATTATTGCTGCCTTTGACAGCAACTACTATGAGCGCCGCGAGATGCAGTTGACCAGTGATCTCGTTCATCCCTCAGATCGGGTGATTGAAGCGGGAACCGCCATTGGCATAGTGGCAATGACGGCAGCACTGATCGTGGGTGCGGAGAACGTCCTGACCTTCGACGCGAATCCGGACATTATCGAGGACGCTCGGCAAAACTTCCGGCGCAATGGACTTTCCAAGATCCAGTCGCGCAACGGTGTGTTGAAAAATCGGCGAAAGATCGCCGCACGCGATGAAACCGTGGAATTCTATATCGACGAGGCTTTTTGGGCCTCGAGACTCAATGCGTCCTTGACCGCACCGGGCATTGTCAAGTCGGTACAAATTCCGGTCTGCTGCCTTGAAGACGAAATACGCACCCATGCTGCAAATGTTCTTATCTGCGACATCGAAGGTGGGGAAACGGACCTCCTGATGGAGGCCGAATTGTCAGGTATTCGCCTGATCATCATGGAAACACACTACGCGGTTTCAGGAGAGGCCCCCACCGACGCCATGATGCGAAAGCTTGTTGTCGAAGGGTTCTCCCTCCATCTCGGCTACGCCGCAAATCAAGTTGTGGTGCTGCGCCGAGACATGAGTGACTTGCCAAGCGCGCCGGGCAAAGCGTTTCGATGAAAGTAGCGGTATATACGATCGCATTGAACGAGGCAGCGCACGTCGAGCGCTGGGCGAACTCGGCTGCGGAAGCCGACTATAGCGTAGTCGCGGATACAGGAAGTGTGGATGACACGGTTGAACGGCTCAGCAGTGCCGGCGTTTCGGTGCATCGCATTGCCGTGCGGCCATGGCGTTTTGATGAGGCTCGAAACGCGGCGATGGATCTAATCCCGACCGATGTCGATGTCTGCTGCACGATGGATATGGACATGTTCCTAGAGCCGGGATGGCGATCGAAGCTTGAAGCCGCATGGACGCCTGAAACTACTGCCTTGCATTGCCGGATGCTAATTCGCGCGAGTATCGACGATCCGAAACCGATCCATGTTTATCCATCAAAGAGTTTTCATCGTCGTTGGGGGTACCGTTTCAAGCGGCCTGTCCATGAAGCGCTGTTGTTTTCCGGCGAGGAAGTTGCACCCGACAACGATCAGATCGTCATGCACCATCTGCGGACGACTGAGACCAATCACGAAAAGTACCTAGGTTTGATGGAATTGGCATTCGCAGAAGACCCTCAAGATTCGCAGATCTGCTTCTGGCTTGGGCGTGAGCACATGTATGCCAACCAGCCCGAACAGGGCATAGAAATACTGGAGAGGTACTTGGCGCTGCCAACCAGCAACTGGCAGGATGAGCGATCGGAAGCGATGCGCCACCTCTCACGAATGCAACCGGAGAAAAAGGCTTCGTGGCTGGACCTGGCAAGGCTCGAAGCACCGCACCGCCGGGAGATCTGGCTTGACCTCGCGGAGGAATTCCACGGCCAGTCCGACTGGCAGAACCTGTTCTGGGCTTGCACCAACGGAATAGAGAAGACACGTCGTACCGGGAGCTACCTCGACGACGCGAACTGCT
>JBDTSU010000346.1:0-4080 GCA_039930965.1 Betaproteobacteria bacterium | reverse complement strand
CTGCGGTCGGGCGCCTCAACGTGCCATTCGCGTTTAATAACACAGTAGTACTAGTGTCGCGACTTGCCTGTTCCCCTGTATGTAATACCCCATCTATTTTCTACCGGAACCAATAATGAGAACCCCTCGCGCCATCACCCTGTTGACCACGATCGCACTGTTGACGGCGGCCGGAGTCGCCAGCGCCGCCGAAACCGTCAAGACCGATACGAAAAAAACACCGGCCGCATCAGCGGCAAATGAAATCAAGGTCGTCAAGCTCACCGCCAAACAACGCCTGCCCAAGACTGTCAAGCAGGTCACGATCATCGACCGCGAACCGGGCGACAGCAGCAGCGAGACCGCCGTGCACGACAATGCCGTGCTGGTGCACTACACCGGCTGGCTCTACGATCCGAAAAAACCCGACGGCAAGGGCGAGCAATTCGACACCTCGCGCGAACGTTACACGCCGTTCGGTTTCTTCATCGGCGCCGGCAAAGTGATCAAGGGCTGGGACCTGGGCATCTCCGGCATGAAGATAAAGGGCAAACGCACCCTGATCATTCCGCCGGCACTCGCCTATGGTGACAAGGAGCGGCCGAAGATTCCCGCCAATTCAACGCTGATCTTTGACGTCGAACTGGTCGATATCCTCGGCAAGCGCGACCAGAAACCAAATTCCACCACCACCGCCGCGCCCACCACGCCGCCGCCCGCGCCGCTGCCCGCGAACGTGACGCGCCTTGCCCCGCAGGATGCGTTGCCCGCCGCACCATCCACCATCACCGCCATCGACCAGGCAGCTGGCGACGGGCCGGCCGCCGAGACCGGCAACGATGTGCTCGTGCATTACACCGGCTGGCTGTACGACGCCAGCTTGCCCGGCGGAAAAGGCAAACAGTTCGACAGTTCGCGCGACCGCAACCAGTTGTTCCGCTTCAAGCTGGGCGCCGGCCGCGTGATCCGCGGCTGGGACGTCGGTGTCGTCGGCATGAAGGTAAAAGGAAAACGCACACTGATCATTCCGGCCGACTTCGGCTATGGCGTGCGCGGCGCGGGCGGCGTCATTCCGCCCAACGCGACATTGATATTTGATGTCGAACTGGTGGAGCTCCCGCCGGCTTGACCGGATGGCCCCAGAAAGCAGGAATCATGAAGATCACCAGCACCAGCTTCCAGAACAACGCGCCCATCCCCGCTGAATTCGCGTTCTGCGCGATGGACGCGAAGACCCATGCGACGTTATCGTCGAACCACAACCCGCACCTGTCGTGGAGCGAGGTACCGGCCGGCACCCGCTCGTTCGTGGTGATCTGCCACGACCCCGACGTGCCGTCGAAGGGCGACGACGTTAACCTTGAAGGCCGGCACGTGCCGGCGTCCTTGCCGCGCGTGGACTTCTTTCACTGGGTGCTGATCGATGTTCCGCCGTCGGTCAACAACATCGTCGCGGGGGAATTCTCATCGAGCGTGAGTGCCAAGGGCAAGCCGGGACCGGCCGCGAAGAATGGCATGCGCCAGGGTATCAACGACTACACCGGCTGGTTCGCCGGTGATGGCGATATGGGGGGCGATTATTACGGTTACGACGGACCGTGCCCGCCGTGGAACGACGAGATCGCGCACCGCTACGTGTTCACGGTGTTTGCGCTCGACGTCGACCGCCTTCCCGTCGAAGGGCGCTTCGCCGGCGCGGAAGTGCGCGCGGCGATGGTGGAGCATGTGCTGGGCGAGGTGGCAATTACCGGCATATACACCCTGAACCCGACGGTGCGCATCTAGGCTGCCGCGCAGGATGCACCTGCTGCGGGCGGCCAGCCGGGCACCCCGCGGCTTCAACGCAATCAAGTATTGACGCGGCTTGCGGCCGGAAAGAGGCTGCGATAGCGCGTTCGGGCCTGAGTTTGCGTTCCGGCCACTCGTCTTGTCGGTCGCGCGGCCGTGTTATCTTGCCCGGGTTCTTGCACCCACGGCGAACCATGCAACCAGCTCCCTTGCGATATTTTGCCTTTCCATTCGATCGAGCGATCCAATGGCTCACGGTCTTGTTCGTCTCGGTTCTGCCGGTTTCGGCGCGGGTACTTCCCAACATTGACGCGCACGGCGACGCGCGGCCGGTTCCAACCGCGGTTCAGGAGAAAATCCGGCAGCGCACCGATGCCATCGCCAAGGCACATCTCGAAGAACGACTTGGCGTGCCGGCGTTCCTCGCGCTGCGCCCGGGCAAGGCGGCATTGCCCCGTGATGAATTGCGGACCATGACGACAGAAGCGGCGGCACGCGCGCACCTCAAAAACTTTGCCGATCTCTATCTGATTTCCACCGCCGAAATCGATGCGGCGCCGCTACATCACGTTGAAGACCTGTTCAATGGCGCGAAGCTCGCCAGATTCACCAACCAGAAGGACGGCATCGCCGTCTTTCGCGAATCGGTGACGATACTGATGAATTCGTCCGGCGACGCGACCGCCATCAGCGGATGGCTGGGCACGACCGCGAACACATCGGTGCTCTCCAGCAACAAGGCCGCACCCTTTAGATTGAGCCCGGCCGATGCGGTCGCCACTGTATTGCGCGATTACAACGTCGACGGCCCGGTGGCATCGCGCCTGATTCGTGCCGATCAATCATCCATTGCGGAAAGCCCTTCCGATTTTGCCTACCAGCGCTTCTTGCTCCCCATCGAAGCCGGCGAGAATCCCATGGACCGCATGAGTGAACCCGCCCGCACCAAACCGGTCTGGTTCCGTTTACCCGAAGGGCTTGTGCCGGCGCACTATGTCGAGCTGCAAATGTCCGACACCACGAGTGGCAGCCTGGACTATTACAGCTACGTCATCGCGGCCGACGACGGCCGGATCCTGTTCCGCAACAACCAGACCGCCGATGCCGTGTTCACGTACAAGGTGTGGGCAGACGCCACCGGCAGCAACGTGCCGCAGACCGGGCCGCAAGGGCGCAATGGCACGCCGCATCCAACCGGGCAGGACGATGGCTATCAGGCGCCGTTTGTACCGCAAAGCGTGGTGACACTGCAAAGCGGCCCGATTTCAACCGCCGATCCGTGGCTCCCACCGGCCGCGACGCGCACCATCGGCAACAACGTCGAGGCCTGGGCCAATCACTATGCGCCGCCCATCGTTCCGCCGGCGACAAGCGCGCCGGCCGATGGCTTTGATGCGGACCCCGCCGAATGCAACATGTCCGCGCCATTTCTTGCCGATTTCCACGCCTGCGTGTCGGCCGCGAACAGTTTTGAATATACGTTCAACCCGGAGGCCGAACCGAAAGCGAACAAGGAACAATCGGCTGCAGCGGTCGTCAATCTTTTCTACGTGACCAATTGGCTGCACGACTGGTATTACGACGCCGGTTTTCGTGAGATCGACGGCAATGCGCAAGCCAACAATTTCGGGCGCGGCGGACTTGGAGGCGATTCGATGAAGGCGCAGGCGCAGGACAACGCCGGCTTCAACAACGCCAATATGTCCACACCCGCCGACGGCGGGCGGCCACGTATGCGCATGTACCTCTTCAGCGGCAACGAAGCGGCCGCAGTGACAGTCACGCCGCCCGCAAGCAACTTGCCGGTCGGCACTGCACCCTTTGGGCCCGCCATTTTCGATATTTCGCTGAGTGTGGTCCTTGTCGATGATGGTTCCGGCGCGGTGACAGACGGCTGCCAGCCCTTCGCCAACAATGTTTCGGGAAAGATCGCCCTGGTCGACCGTGGCACCTGTACGTTCGAGACCAAGGCGCTCAATGCCCAGAATGCCGGGGCGCTGGGCCTGATCGTTGCGAACAATGTGAGCGGCGTCATTGACATGGGCGACGATCCTGCCATCACCACACCTATTACCGTGCCGGTATTGATGATCTCTCTCGACGATGGCGCCAATCTGAAAACGTCGCTTCAGTCCGGCGCGGTCACGGCAAGGTTGCGGCGCCTGATCGGTGCCGACCGCGATGGTGCGCTGGACAATTCAATCATCGCGCACGAATGGGGGCATTACATCAGCAACCGTCTCATCGGCGACGCAAACGGACTGGCGACGGTCCAGTCGCGGGGACTCGGTGAAGGCTGGGCGGACTTTCACG
>JBDTSU010000345.1:0-4114 GCA_039930965.1 Betaproteobacteria bacterium | reverse complement strand
CCGCCAACCTCATTGCCGTGACCGCGTTGACCTCCCCACTCCTGCGCAAGGATCGCCTGAAGGCGGGTGATGAGGTCATCACAGTGGCGGCCGGTTTCCCCACCACGATCAATCCCATCATCCAGAATAGCTGTATTCCGGTATTCATCGATCAGGATGTGCCGACCTACAATGCCGATGTCTTGATGCTGGAAGAGGCGCTGTCCGACAAGACTGCGGCCGTGGTCTTCGCCCACACGCTGGGCAATCCCTTCGACATTGGCGCGGTCAAGGCGTTCTGTGACAAACACGACCTATGGCTTGTGGAAGATTGCTGCGATGCGCTGGGCGCGACGTATGATGGCAAGCACGTCGGTACGTTTGGCGACGTCGCCACCTGCAGTTTTTATCCGGCCCACCATATCACCATGGGTGAGGGTGGTGCAGTGCTGGCCGACAATGCCGTCCTGCTGAAGGCATTGGAAAGTTTTCGTGACTGGGGCCGCGACTGTTATTGCGCGCCCGGCAAGGACGACACCTGCGGCAATCGTTTTGGCTGGAGCCTGGGGAGCCTGCCCCAGGGTTACGACCACAAGTATACCTATCGTCATATCGGCTATAACCTGAAGGTCACCGACATGCAGGCGGCGTTGGGCGTGTCCCAGTTAAAGCGTGCGCCGGAATTTATCGCGGCGCGGCGTCGAAATTTTGCCTTTTTGACAGAAAGCCTTCTCGGCCTTGAAGATGTACTTATCTTGCCGAAGGCGACGGAAAACTCCGATCCGTCCTGGTTCGGATTTCCCATCGCAGTGCGCGACGGCGCGCCTTTCTCCCGTAACCAGATGGTGCGTCATCTGGAAAGCAAGCGCATTGGCACGCGACTTTTGTTCGGCGGCAATCTGCTGCGTCAGCCCGCCTACAAGGATATCCAATGCCGGGTAATCGGCGATCTGAAGCGGACCGATTTCGTGATGAACAATGTTTTCTGGGTCGGCGTTTATCCTGGTCTTGATCTTCCGCGGCTTGAGTATGTTGTCGATATGATGCGCGAGGGCGCTCGGTCCACCGTCGAGATTGGCGTGGCAGCGAGGCCATGATTATCGCGAGCGATATCAAGGCGATTCTCGCCGAGGATATCGGCTGGCACCGTTTTCTCGGAAAGACCGTCTTGGTCAGTGGTGCCGCAGGTTTCCTGCCCGCCTACATGGTAGAAACGCTGCTGGAACTGGCGCGGCGCAACCCTGCCAACCCGCCACATGTGGTAGGTTTGGTGCGAAACCTCGAAGCGGCGCGGACGCGCCTCGGCGACAATCCATTCCTGACGCTGCTCGAGCAGGATATGGGCGAGCCGCTGAACTATGACGGTGCCGCCGATTTCGTCATTCATGCCGCCAGCCAGGCCAGCCCGCGCTTTTATCGCGATGATCCGGTGGGCACTTTCAACGCAAATGTGTTCGGCACGCAGTCGCTCCTGGCGCTTTCTCGTGGCCGCAAGACACAAGCCTTTTTGTTTTTCAGCAGCGGTGAGGTTTACGGCAATGCGCCCATAGTGCCGACGCCGGAGAATGTATTCGGCCCCATCGATCCGGCGGCGCTACGGTCCTGTTACGGCGAAGGCAAGCGTGCCGGCGAGACGCTTTGTGTGGCGTGGGCGCACCAGCATGGCGTGCCCACGCGCATTGTACGGCCGTTTCACACCTATGGCCCCGGCATGAAGCTGGACGATGGCCGTGTCTTTGCCGATTTTGTTGCCGCTATCATCGCGCGCCGCGATATCGTTATCAAAAGCGACGGAAAGGCGCGGCGCCCCTTTTGCTACAGTGCCGACGCAGTTCGCGCCTTTTTTCGGGTGCTACTTGAGGGCGGTGACGGCATCCCGTATAATGTTGGCAACGATCAGGCTGAGTTGAGCATACGCGAACTGGCTGACTTGTTGGTGGCCGAATTCTCGGAACGTGATCTGCGCGTTATCATGGATGCGTCACAGATCGCTGCCAATTACATGCAAAGTCCGATCGTGCGCAATTGCCCCGACATTTCGCGCCTTCGCGAACTGGGCTGGGTTCCCAGGACCGGTGTGGCGGAGGGCTTTCGCCGCACTGTCACGGCGTATGAGGAAAGCGGGACTGGCTGAAAGGCCGGCAGAAAGAGAAAATGTATCTTTACGAATATGTCGCCTTCTATTTGAAGAGCCGTTCGGTGGATTTGGTGTTCACCATCACTGGCGCTGGCGACGTACGCATGATCGAAGCGCTGCGCCGGCAGGGCATCGACTATGTGTGCCCGCATCACGAACAGGCCGGCGTCATGGCGTCGCTGGCGCGCTACCGCCTAAGCGGCCGTCCGGCGGTGACGATGGTGACCGGCGGCCCGGGCGCCACCAATACGATCAGCGGGATAGCCGACGCCTATCTGGATTCCATTCCCTGTATCATCATTGCCGGCCAGGAACGATCGGATTTCATGCAGCCGTCCGACACGCTGCGCGGCAAGGGTATCCAGGGCCTGCAGATGGTGCAGATCACTACGCCACTGGTGAAGTATGCTCATTGCGTGATGAACCCCCACGACATTCGCGCCGTACTGGACGAAGCCTTTCATCAGGCTTTTTCCGGGCGGCCCGGTCCTGTCTGGGTCGAGATTCCCCAGGATCTCCAGAACATCGATATCAATCCGGAAACGCTAAGAGGTTTCACACCGCCGCCGCCGAAGGTGGATATGCCGAAGATGCGCGCCGCCGCCGAGGAAACGCTGCGGCTGCTGCAAGGTGCGCAGCGCCCGCTATTGTGGGTGGGCCATGGGATCCGGCTTGGCGGCGCAGAGGAGCAATTTCGCGCCATCTTTGACCGGTTGGGCGTTCCCGCGCTGGTGTCTTGGAACGGCGCCGACCTGGTGCCCGACGACCATCCCCTGTTCGTGGGCCGTGCCGGAACCTACGGCCAGCGCTGGGCCAATCTGGCAGTGCAGAACTGCGATGCGCTGATCTGCCTGGGCACCCGGCTTGCCATTCCCCAGCGCGGCTATGTCGACAGCGAATTCGCGCGCGCCGCCAAGAAGGTCGTGGTGGAGATCGATCCCGACGAACTGAACAAGCTGAAGTGCCGGGTGGATGTTGCGGTGCTTGGCGACGTAAAGGATTTTCTTTTGGTCCTGGGCGAGGCGCTTTCTGCCTCGAACCTGCCGGCGCGCGATTTCTCGGGCTGGAGCGCGCATTGTGCGGCCTGGCGCGAGAAGTATCCCATGTCTCAACCGCAGCATGCCAGCGACAGCCCTATCAATTCCTACAATTTCATCGACCGGCTGTCGGACTTGCTGGACAAGGATGATGTCATTGTCACCGACATGGGCACCAGCCTGACCTGCACCCATGCCGGTATCCGTTTGAAGACTGGCCAGCGGCTTGTGACATCCACCGGCTTGGGCGAGATGGGCTATGGTCTTCCAGGCGCCATCGGCGCGTCGCTGGGCGCGCCGGACCGGCGGGTGATTCTGATCGCCGGCGAGGGATCGCTGATGATGAACCTGCAGGAATTCCAGACTGCTGTGCATCTCAAGCTGCCGCTGAAGATAATTTTGCTCAACAACAACGGCTATCTCACCATCAAGCATACGCATCGTGCGCTGTTCGGTGAAAGCGACCCGCCCGCCACGGCGCCGAATACCGGCGTCAGTTTCCCCGACTTTGCCCGGATTGCCGCGGTATTTGGATTCAGTCATGCGCGCATTGACGATCCGTCGCAGATTGACAAGGGTGTGACGGATTTTCTCGCCACACCGGGCCCCGCCATTCTCGAAGTGATGATGGCCGAGAATCAGCTGCTGATTCCCAAGGCGGCGATCAAGGTGCGTCCCGACGGCAGCATGTATTCGCCGCCGCTGGAAGACATGTTCCCGTTCCTGCCGGAAGGCGAGCTGAAACGCGAGATGATAATCCCAACGCTGGACAAGTGACGATGAACAAGTCTTCACGCCTGGGCCCCTTCGTGAAATGTCCGCATCCCGAAATGATTGAGGCTATCGCGCTTGCGGGTTTCGACTTTGCAGTCATCGACATGGAGCATACGCCGCTTTCGCCGCGCGACCTGTATCCGCTGGTGCTGGCGGCGGAATGCCGGGGACTGGATCTGGTGGTCCG
>JBDTSU010000344.1:0-4118 GCA_039930965.1 Betaproteobacteria bacterium | reverse complement strand
CTCGAGCGCGCAGAGGGCGAGCGCGCGGTCAACATGGTGTTCACCCTCGAGGTGAGCGACCGCGACCACCTGGCGCGCGTGCTCCGGGCCTTGCGGCGAATTCCGGAAACGCTGAAGATCCAGCGGGTGCGCGTCTAGCCCGCGCCGGGCGGACAGGTCCAGTGCCGCCTACCAGCCGGACTCCCGTTCCGGCGTTGCCGTGATCTTGTGGATGGTGATGTCGGCGCCGTTGAATTCGTCTTCGTGATCGAGGCGCAAGCCCACCGTTTTCTTGAGTGAACCGTAGATGATCGCGCCCCCGGCCAGGGCGACGAGGATGCCCAGCAAGGTGCCCGCAACTTGTGCGCCCAGGGCGACGCCGCCCAGGCCACCCAGGGCTTGAGATCCAAATATCCCCGCGGCAATGCCGCCCCAGGCGCCGCACAGGCCGTGCAGCGGCCACACACCGAGAACGTCGTCGATGTGCCACGCGTTCTGCGCGAGCGAGAACATCCGGGTGAAGAGAACTCCGGCCACGACGCCGGTTGCCAATGCGCCGAGCGGGTGCATGACGTCGGATCCGGCGCAGATCGCGACCAGGCCAGCCAGTGGTCCGTTGTGGACGAATCCCGGATCGTTTCGGCCCGCGACGAAGGTGGCCAGAATGCCTCCGGACATGGCCATCAGGGAATTCACCGCGACCAGACCGCTGATCTTGTCGAGCGTTTGTGCGCTCATCACGTTGAAGCCGAACCAGCCGACCGAAAGGACCCAGGCGCCGAGTGCGAGGAATGGGATGCTCGACGGCGGATGCGCCGCGGCGATCCGGCCGTCCTTGTTGTAACGCCCTTGGCGCGCGCCGAGCAGCAGCACGGCGGCCAAACCCGCCCATCCTCCCATCGCGTGAACAACGACAGACCCGGCAAAGTCATGGAATTCGGCGCCGAAGGTTGCCTTCAGCCAACTCTGGATGCCGAATGCCCCGTTCCAGGCAATCCCCTCGAACAGCGGGTAAAGAAACCCGACCAGCATGAACGTTGCTGCGAGTTGCGGGTTGAACTTCGCCCGCTCCGCTATGCCGCCCGAAACGATCGCCGGAATTGCCGCGGCGAAGGTCAGCAAGAAGAAAAAGCGCGTCAGGTCGTAGCCATTTTTTGCGGCAAGCGATTCCGCTCCGCCAAAGAACGAAACGCCATACGAAATTGAGAAGCCGATGAAGAAGTACGCAATGGTCGAAACTGCAAAGTCAACCAGGATTTTCATCAATGCGTTGACCTGATTTTTCTTGCGCACCGTGCCTAGTTCAAGGAAGGCAAACCCCGCGTGCATCGCCAACACCATGATCGCGCCCAATAGAATGAACAGGACGTCGCTGCTTTGTTTTAGTGCTTCCATGCTGCCTCCTCGATGAGAACGCACCAATGAAGCACGAGCCATGCCGACAGCTTCTCTACGCAATATCAATTAGTTATGTACATTCCAGCAATTTCTACGCGCCTGTTTAGTGCGGCCACCACGATTTATGTCCTCAATTGGTGCATCAGTGCCGGGGCACGTCAATGAAAAACGCCATGCGCTTGCAGGCATGGCGTTTTTGGAGCGCGAAAGGCGCGCCGGGCGCTTCAGGTTTTTGCGGTTTCCAGCATCTTCTGCAATTCACCGGACTGATACATCTCGCGCATGATGTCCGAGCCGCCGACAAATTCACCATTGACGTACAACTGCGGAATGGTCGGCCAGTTCGCATATTCCTTGATGCCCTGGCGGATCTCGGGGTCGGCAAGCACGTCGACCGAGAAGACACGCTCGACGCCGCAGGCCTTGAGCATCTGGATCGCAGCGCCGGAAAAACCGCATTGCGGAAAGGCCGCCGAACCCTTCATGTAAAGGACGACCGGGTTGGACGTGACCTGCTGTTGAATCTTGTCGTGGACGCTCATCGTGGACTCGCTGGATGGAATTGGAACCTCATTCTACATCGGGACGGACCAGGGAAGCGCAATGGCCGGCAGTTTCCCGGAAGGCCTATTCCTTGACCGCTCCGGTAAGGCCGGAAACATAGTACTCGACGAAGAACGAATAGATGACGGCTACGGGCAGCGACCCCAGCAGCGCCCCGGCCATCAGCGGTCCCCAGTGGTAGACGTCGCCTTCGACCAGTTCGGTGACCACCGCTACGGGCACGGTCTTGATTTCGGAATCGGAAATGAACGTCAGCGCGTAGATGAACTCGTTCCACGAGAGTGTGAATGCAAATATCCCCGCCGAGATGAGACCAGGGACGGCGAGCGGCAACACGATCTTGATCAGAATCTGCCAGCGGGTCGCGCCATCGATCAGCGCACACTCCTCCAGTTCGAACGGAATCGTCCTGAAGTACCCCATCAACAGCCAGGTGCAGAATGGGATCAGGAATGTCGGATAGGTCAGCATCAGCGCCCAGCGGGTGTTGAACAACTCGAGCGACTGCAATACCACGGCAAGTGGAATGAACAGGATGGATGGCGGTATCAGGTAGGCAAGGAATATCGCCAGCCCTATCTGCCGGGCGCCACGAAAACGCAGCCGCTCGATCGCATAGGCCGCAAAGGTCGCTGCCGCCAGCGAGACAATCGTGGCGACGATGGCCACCAGCATCGTATTCAACAGCCATTGTGGATAATCGGTGTCGAAAAGCAGCTTCTTGAAGTGCGCCAGGGTGGGACTCTTGATCCAGAACGGATTGCCCTCATGCGCCAGCAGCTCGGCGTTCGGCTTGAAGGCGGTGATCCCCATCCAGTAGAACGGAAACAGCAGTACGAAGAGAAAGGCGCCGATCGGGACATACGTCGTCACCCAGCGCCGGGACAGTGAGTCCAGGAACTGCATCCCCTGCGTTTCGTCGTTGGCGCTCATTTGTCCGATCCCTGCTGCCAGGTGCGACGTTGCAATCCGAAGTAGCTGAACAGAATGGCCGCCAGCAGGAACGGGACCATCGCAATCGCGATGGCCGCGCCTTCTCCCATCGCTCCGCCGGAGATGCCGCGCTGGAATGAGAGCGTCGCCATCAGGTGCGTCGAATTGAGCGGGCCGCCGCGCGTCAGGACATAAATCAGCTGAAAATCGGTGAACGTGAACAGCACGGAAAAGGTCATGACGACCGCGATGATCGGGGTCAGCAGCGGCAAGGTGACGAAATAGAAGCGCTGCCAGGGGGAGGCGCCATCGATCGCCGCAGCTTCATAGAGCGACGGGGAAATCGTCTGCAGTCCCGCGAGCAGCGAGATCGCCACAAAAGGGATGCCGCGCCAGATGTTGGCAGCAATCGTCGACAGCCGCGCCATCCATGGTTCACCGAGGAAATCGATGTAGCGGTCGATCCAGCCCCATTTCATCAGCACCCAGCTGATCACCGAAAACTGAGAATCGTAAATCCACCAGAAGGCAATGGCCGACAGTGCGGTCGGAACGATGAAAGGCAGCAGGATCACCGAGCGCAGAAAGGTCGTGAAGCGGATGTGCTTGTTGAGCAGCATCGCCAGCCACAAGCCGAGGACGAATTTGACCGCGCTGGCGACGACTGTGTAGAAAAGCGTGTTGAAAAGCGCCAACCGCGTGACGTCATCGCCCCACAGGAAGATGTAATTCTCGATGCCGATGAACTGTCCGGGCCGCCCGATCTTGGCATCGGTAAATCCGAGCCACACGCCCAGGCCCAATGGATAGGTCAGGAACAGCAATAGCAGTATGGCGGCCGGCATCATGAAGACGGCGCCCAGTGCGTTGCGACTGTTCTGCAGCTTTTCGAGCATTTTCGATCAGACCCGGCCAGCCCCACACCGCCGCCACCTCGTTCGAGGCAGCGGCGGTTTGTTGGCACCACCGTTCAGATTTTTCGCGTCAGACTTTGTAGTACCGCTCGGCGCGCTTTTGCGCGCGCTCGGCCGCCTCTTTGGGCGTCTTCGATCCGCTCGCGGCCTCGGCGACCATGTTCGACACAATGAAGTCCGACAGCGCACCGGCCGACGCGTAGCCCAGCTTGCCCGCGTAACCGGCCGGGCGGAGGTTCTTCGTCGCATCGCGATACGGCAGGTGTTTCGGATCCGAAGTCCAGATCGGGTTGGCTTCGTACGCCACCAGCGGTTGCGAGACGTATCCGC
>JBDTSU010000343.1:0-4154 GCA_039930965.1 Betaproteobacteria bacterium | reverse complement strand
GGCGTCATGCTGCTGGAGGCATTGGTCGGCCTGTTGATATTTTCGATCGGCATTCTCGGCCTGGTCGGCATGCAGGCGGTGGCAACAAAAAACGTTGCCAATGCGCAGTTTCGGTCGGAAGCGGGATTCCTGGCGAGCGAAATTCTCAGCTCGATCTCGATTGATCAGAAGAATGCCGCGAGCTACAACTCCACCAGCATCATTTGTCCCGGCTCTCCCTCTACTGAGCTGCAACACTGGGCCTGCCGGGTTGCCAGGCTTCCCGGCGCGACGGGTTATCCGCCGGCGATTGCGATCGTGCCTGTGGCCGGCACCACCGCGATGACCGTGAGCATTGTGGTTCGCTGGAAATTGCCGGATGCCACCGCGCCGAGCAATTTTACGTTGAACGCAAGTCTGAGTTGTCACCTGACAAAGCCGAACATCTCAACCGGCGAGTGTGTTTAGGGTATGCAATCCATGAAGAAAACTAACGGTTTCTCATTGGTCGAAATAATGGTCGGCATGCTGGTCGGTCTGATCGGCACGATGGTCATTTTCCAGGTCTTCGCGGTTGCGGAGGGCCAGAAACGGACCACCACCTCGGGAGGCGACGCATCGCAGAGCGCGGCCTTCGCGTTGTTCAGCCTGGAGCGTGAACTGCGCATTTCCGGGCAGGGCTTTAACAATAAGGGTCTCATTGGATGTTCCATTCGCGTTTACGACGATGATTCGCCGCCGCCAAAGAGCCGTTTGCAGGGCATGGTTCCCGCGGTGATCACGCCTGGCCTGGGCAACGCGCCGGATACGCTGAGCATTTCTTATGTCTCGAGCGATGTCGTCAATCCGCCCGCCGCGTTGCAGGCCAGCGTGACAGGAAATGGCACCATTACCGTCGACAGCCGCGGCTTTACCCAGGTCGGTGATGTGCTGGTGATGTCAAATCTGGAAAATGGTCAAGTCAAACTGGTGGCGGGCGTGCCGCATCAGTGCACCATGTTTCGAGTGACGTCCATTCCGGCGGGCTCCAATCAACTTGGACACGCGCCGGTGCCCGGGACATACACCGATGCCGCCGGGAGCCCGCGGCCGATCAGCCTGAATCACAGCGGCGGTCTCGACAATGGATTGTCGCCCGCGGGCCTGACTTTTCCGGCCGGCGTGCTCGATGACGGCGGTTACGTTTACAACCTCGGCAAGTCGCTTACCGCGGCAACGTATTTCATCGCCAACAACCGGTTGATGAGGCGAGATGACATGGGCAGCGCAACGCCGATCGAAATCGCCGACGGAATTGTGCAGATGAAAGTGCTGTATGGCATCGATGCCAATGCCGACAGTCAGATCGCGACATCTGAATGGACCAAGATATCACCGACGACGCCGTTGGGATGGCAGGGTCTGCGCGGCGTCAAGTTGGCGCTGGTTGCGCGGAGCGCACTGAAGGAAAAAGCGGATCCGGTCACCGGAATATGCAATACCACCACCACTCAACCGCAGTGGTACGGTGCCGGCCCAACCGGCGGCGACATTGCCCTCGACGTGAGCGCGGACACTGACTGGAGATGCTATCGCTACAAGGTCCTTCAGACCGTGGTGCCGGTACGCAACATGGCGTGGGCGCCGTACCGTTAATAACTTCCTCAAGATACTCGGCCAAATATGACTATCAATCGACTCCGCACGGCACGAAATCTCGCGCGCGCGCTTCCGCATTTACAGGGTGGCGTGGTCTTGTTCATATCACTCGTTGTTCTGGTGGCGATGAGTCTGGCCGGGCTCGCGTTGCTACGCTCCGTTGACACGACGGTCATGGTCTCCGGAAATATTGCGCTAAAGCAATCGACCGTCCTCGGCGCAGATAATGGTACCCAGGCCGCAATTACCTGGCTGGAGGCCAATGTCAGCGGTGCGACTTTGCAGTCGACCAATGCATCGGCCGGCTATTTCTCAAGCCTGCCGCTGCCGGATCCCGCCGACTGGTTTGACGATGGTGTCTGGACGAATGCGCGACCCGTCAACAGCGGCGCGGCGGATGCGTCGGGCAACCGGCTCAGCTACCTGATTCATCGCCAGTGCACGTTGCCGGACACAGCTTACGACGGTGTCAGCGCCGGCGTGACAAACCAGTGTGCGGCAATCGACGAGTCGGTGGGCGGCAGCGTATTGACCGAAGGCGACTCATTTCGCGCCGGTGTTGGCAACGTCTTTGCCCGGTCCAAGAAAGTGTATTACCGGATTACCACGCGCGTGCTCGGCCCGCGCAACGCCGTGAGCATCATTCAGACCACGGTAGCTCTGCAGGCATAGGCCTGCGGTCAACGATTCCATCAGGAGAATTGCCATGTCGAGTCCCATGTCGTCCCCCAAAACCCTGCGTCTGGCGGCGATGGTGATGGCCTGCCTGTTCGCCACGCAGCCCCATGCGCAGCAAGCCGACTTGTCGGACGTGCCACTGGCCAACTCGCCCTCTGACACCGTGCTGCCCAATCTCATGTATATCCTGGACGACTCGGGAAGTATGGCCTGGGACTACATGCCGGACAATATTCATAGCCTGTCAAGCGGCACGGATATTAATAATTGCAAGAATTTTTCGACGACCGCGACGTCGAGCTTCAGCCGGGTCCAGTGTGCCAACAGCTCCGTCAGCACCATCGCCGAGGCGCCCTACTACGCGGCCGGCTTCAACCAGGTCTATTACAATCCGAACATCACCTATTCGGCCGGTGTCGACTCGACCGGCACCAGCATGGGTGACCAGCCCCTTGCCAGCGCAATGTTTGACCGATACCTGAATACGTCAACAAAGGATTTAGCGACCAAGTATCAGGAGTATGTGTACTGCAATACCAACTCACCCACCGCGGGAGACTTGATCAACCCGCTGATTTGCAAACGTAACGGTATTCAAAACGTGTCCGTACTGGTTCCGTACTTTATGTATTGGGGCAACGCCGGCGCCAACATTGCCTTCCCGGTGGCAACCGGTACGGGTGCCACCTCGTTTATCTACAAGAAATCGATCAACACCAATCCCTACTATTTCAATATCGCGGCGCATGAATTCTGCAGCGACAGCAATCTGACCACCTGCGCATTGGCTACGGCAGCCGGCGCCGCGCCCGCGGGCTTTTCGATACCGGCGCCGATCCGCTATTGCAAGACGCTGGCGGACGCACAGGCGACGACCGCCATTACCGGCACATCCGGCTCGCCCGCGACGCCACGCTGCCGGAAGAAGTTTGATGTAAGCAACTACCTCTATCCCCGCTACGGTCGATTCTCCCGCGTTGACATCGTGGGCACAACGCCGGTCTACGTCAAAGGCCCTGCCTCGACACGGACCGACTGTCTGTTGCCGGCCACGTGCACCTACGCGGAAGAAGCAAAGAACTTTGCCAACTGGTTTACGTACTACCGCACCCGGCTGGCGATGATGAAGACCGCGACCGGTCGCGCCTTCCTGCCGATCGACGATCGCTATCGTGTCGGGTTTATTACCATCAATCCGAATAGTCCTGTCACGGCGAGCAAATTCCTGAAAGTGTCAAAATTCGATGCGGCGCAACGCCTCAGCTGGTATACCAAGCTGTACGCGCAAAGCACCAACGGTTCCACGCCGTTGCGCGAAGCGCTTTCCCGGGTCGGGCGATATTACGCAAACAAGACCACCGGCATCAATTCCGGCATGGCCGACGATCCGATCACCTATTCGTGCCAGCAAAACTTCGCGCTGTTGACGACGGACGGTTATTGGAACAGCAATTCCGGCGATGACCTGGCCGGAAGCGCGGTGGGCAACCAGGATAACAACAATACGGGATTTACCACCCGCGCCGTCGGCGCCTATGACGGCGCTGTTTCCGGTGCATCAGACACGTTGGGTGACGTCGCCGCTTACTATTACAAGAACGATCTTCGCACCGCCGGTGCGGCATCGATCATCACCAACAATGTGCCGACGACGGCCAAGGATACGGCTGCCCATCAGCACATGGTGACCTTTACGCTCGGCCTAGGTATCCAGGGGTTGATGGACTATACGCAGGACTACGAGACCAACGTGACCAGTGACTACGCAAAGATCAAGGCGGGCGGCACGGGAACCTGTTCCTGGACTTCCGGCGTCTGCAACTGGCCTTTGCCCGCGCAGAACGCGCCTTCCGCGATCG
>JBDTSU010000342.1:0-4177 GCA_039930965.1 Betaproteobacteria bacterium | reverse complement strand
CCATCGAGCATGCCATCATCGACAAGGGCTGGGAAATGGGCTGGGTCGTGCCGCTGCCGCCGGCACACAAAAGCGGCAAGCGGGTCGCCATTGTCGGGTCCGGCCCTGCCGGCCTGGCGGCCGCGCAGCAATTGGGCCGGGCCGGCCACGAGGTGATCGTGTTTGAGAAGGCCGATCGCATCGGCGGGCTGCTGCGCTACGGCATTCCCGATTTCAAAATGGAAAAATCGCACATCGATCGGCGGATGGCGCAGATGGAAGCCGAAGGCGTGCAGTTTCGCGTCAATCAGCATATCGGTGTCGACACGCCGGCCGAAGTCCTGATGCAGGACTTTGACGCGATCGTGCTTTCCGGCGGCGCAGAAGTGCCGCGCGATTTGCCGGTGCCGGGACGCGCACTGGAAGGCATCCATTTCGCGATGGAATTCCTGCCGCAGCAGAACAAGGTGGTGGCCGGCGACAAGGTGGCGGGCCAACTGATGGTGACCGGCAAGCATGTGGTGGTGATCGGCGGCGGCGATACCGGCAGCGACTGCGTCGGCACTTCCAATCGTCAAGGCGCACGGTCCGTGACGCAGTTTGAACTGCTGCCCCAGCCGCCCGAACAGGAAAACAAGCCGCTGGTGTGGCCCTACTGGCCGATCAAGCTGCGCACCTCTTCGTCCCACGAAGAAGGCTGCGAGCGCGACTGGTCAGTCGCGACCAAGGAATTCATCGGCAGGAACGGAAAAGTCGAGAAACTGACCGCCGTTCGCGTCGAATGGAAGGACGGCAAGATGCAGGAAGTTCCCGGCTCGGATTTTGAAATGAAGGCCGACCTGGTGTTGCTGGCAATGGGCTTCCTCGGGCCGGTTCAAAAAGGGCTGCTGGCGCAATTTGCGGCATTGGGAATAGAGAAGGACGCGCGCAGCAATGTGAAGGCGGACACCGAAGGTGAGCGCGCCTACCGGACGGCCAATCCAAAGGTGTTTGCCGCCGGCGACATGCGCCGCGGCCAGTCGCTGGTGGTCTGGGCCATTCGCGAAGGCCGCCAGTGCGCGCGCGCGGTCGACGAATTTCTGATGGGCGCCAGCGAATTGCCACGGTAACGGCGGCTTTGGCGGCGTTGTGGGTGCCGCAGTGAGATAATGTCCGGGCGCGACTGTCAGTCGCGCCTTTTCATTTCTACGTCTTCGCGATTACATGATTCCAATTCAAAACGACACCTTCCTGCGTGCGCTGATGCGCGAGCCGACGCCCTACACGCCCATCTGGATCATGCGCCAGGCCGGACGATACCTGCCCGAATACAATGCCACCCGCAAACGCGCGGGCAGCTTCCTGGGCCTTGCAAAGAGTCCGGACTACTGCACCGAGGTGACCTTGCAACCGCTCGATCGTTTCGCGCTCGATGCGGCCATTCTTTTTTCCGACATTCTCACCATTCCCGATGCCATGGGCCTGGGTCTGTATTTTGTCGAGGGCGAGGGCCCGAAGTTCGAGCGGACGGTACGCACGGAAGAAGACGTGAAGAGCCTGCCGGTCGCCGACATGGCCCAGCTTGCTTACGTTACCGATGCGGTTTCGCAGATTCGCCGGGCATTGAATGGCCGCGTGCCGCTGATCGGTTTCTCGGGCAGCCCGTTTACGCTGGCCTGCTACATGATCGAAGGCGGTGGATCGGATGATTTTCGCCGGGTCAAGACCATGCTCTACCAGCGCCCCGACTTGCTGCACGCGATACTTGAAAAAAACACGCAGAGCGTCATTGCCTACCTGAATGCGCAGATAGAGGCCGGTGCGCAGGCCGTCATGCTGTTCGACACTTGGGGCGGAACGCTTGCACATGCCGCCTATCGCGAGTTTTCGCTCACCTACGCCGAGCGTGTCATGGCCGGACTCATTCGTTCCCGCGAGGGCAGAATGGTGCCGCGTATCTTCTTTACCAAGGGCGGCGGGTTGTGGCTGGAACCGATGGCGGATATCGGCGCCGATGCACTGGGGCTCGACTGGACCATCAATCTCGCCCATGCCAAACAGCGTGTCGGCCACAAAGTGGCCCTGCAGGGCAATCTCGATCCCAATACGCTGTTCGGCGATATCGCCACGATCGAGCGCGAAGCCGCGCGTGTACTGGCCGAATTTGCCCATGACAAAGGTGCGAACGGGCATGTCTTCAACCTCGGCCACGGCATCTCGCAATTTACGGACCCGGAACATGTCGAAGCGCTCGTTAACGCAGTTCACCGCACCAGTGCTAGGCTTTAGCGGGAATGTCTTGTCAAGAAAAATATTTTTGAATTTGCCGGTAGCGCCCGCTTGCTTATGCACAGAAACCCTGTTCAAGCTACATAGCCGGGATATTTCGAGATGGTTAGCAGGAAGCCACTGTAAGCAATTGTATTAAATATTGTTTTTATTTTTTGCCGCAGTGCAAGAACCAATACTTTGCCCGCCGTGCCGAGGAAAGCAGCCCCGCAGATCGACCTATGCACAAAGTTATCCACAGGCTGCAAACCCAATATCCATGCGGGTTTCCGCCGGCCTCCCAGGCTGTTCAAGGCTGAAATGAGCCAGAGCATCGTCCAGGTGGCACTGGACCTCCCGCTGGACAAGAATTTCGATTTTTTCGCGCCCGATGCCAGCGGCGAGGACATCGGGCGGCTGGCCGTCGTCCCCTTCGGCAACAAGTTTTTCAGTGGCGTGATTGTCGGGGTCAGCGCCAATTCCGCGGTGGCCCACGACAAATTGAAACGCGTCAAGCTGATTCAGCGCGCGTTGCCCAGGTTTTCAGCAGGGGACTTTGCGCTCATCCATTTTTGCCAGAATTACTACCATCACCCGTTTGGACCGATCGCCCTGGGGGGCCTGCCGCCTGCCATGCGCGTCACGCGACTGGTTGTGCCGAAAACGGATCGTGTCGTCACCATCACCGCCGCCGGCCGCGAAGCGCTGAAGTCGATTGCCGCGGGCGCGGTCGCGCAACGGGCAATGCTTGAGGCCGTTGAGCACGCCGCGCAGAGCGTGGCGGCATTGCGTGCGCGTCATGCGCGCGCCGCCGCCATCCTGCAAACTCTCCTGGCAAAAGGATGGGTGGCCTCGCATGAACTTGCGACCGATTCCCCGCTGCCCGGGGTACAGGGTCGTGCGCGCATGATGCTTTCCGGTCCCGCGTTGAACGGCGAGCAATCCGCCGCCGCCAGCGGCATCATTGCAAAGCTGGGGACCTTCGCGCCGTTCCTTGTCTCGGGTATCACCGGCAGCGGCAAGACCGAGGTCTATCTGCAGGTGATCGCAGCGGCCCTTAATTTCGGCCATCAGGCGCTGGTGTTGATGCCGGAGATCAATCTCACGCCGCAATTCCTGCGTCAACTCGAAACACGTTTCCCCGGCGCGAATATCGTCCAGCAACACAGCGGCCTCGCCGACCTGCCGCGCCTGTCCGGCTATCTCGATGCGAATTCGGGCCGCGCCGATATTGTCATCGGTACCCGCCTCGCTGTCTTTACCCCCTTGCCGCGCCTCGGCGTGATCATTGTCGATGAGGAGCACGACGCCTCCTTCAAGCAACAGGAGGGCTTCCGCTATTCGGCACGCGATGTGGCGGTATTCAAGGCACAGCAGGCTGCGTGCCCGGTGGTGCTGGGTTCCGCGACACCTTCGCTTGAGAGCCTGCAGAATGTTTCGCGCGGCCGCTTTCACGAAATGAAACTCACGCAACGGGCCGCGCCGAACGCGGTGCTGCCGCGTATCGAATTCATCGACCTCAACCACGAACGCGCCGCGGACGGACTATCCGCGACGCTGGTCAAGGCCCTGGAAGAAACCGTCCGGCGTGGCGAGCAGGCGCTGGTGTTCATCAATCGGCGCGGCTATTCGCCGGCCCTGGTCTGCGCGCATTGCGGCTGGATGCCGGAATGCAGGCGCTGCAGCGCGCGGCTGGTGTTTCATCAGCGTGAGCGGCGGCTGAAGTGTCACCATTGCGGCTATCAGGCCCGCGTTCCGGCGATTTGCGGCGATTGCGGCAGCCACGAACTGGTGCCCGCGGGCCAGGGCACCGAACGCATCGAGACCGCATTGCGCGCACAGTTGCCGGCTGCGCGGATCGCGCGCGTCGACCGCGACTCCACCCGCAAGCGCGGCTCGGCAGGTTGCAGCTGGCGCGCGGCTTCAACGGCATGGGTCATGAACGCGCGCA
>JBDTSU010000341.1:0-4180 GCA_039930965.1 Betaproteobacteria bacterium | reverse complement strand
CAATCTGCGCGTTGTCCAGAAAGTTTTCCGGTGCCCGCTGCAAACGCCCCGGGCGACCGGGGCGCCCGGGTAAATTGGGTAATGCCATGCAAGTTCCTCCGCGAACAGCAAAAAAAATGACACGGTTTGCGCCGCCTGCTGCGCCCAAACCGGTGTCACTCCCGCTTGTTGGCCACCTTTCAGCGGCGGCCTTGTATTAGCATTCCCTTATATAAGCTAATTCTAATGGACAAGTTTTCCCGCCGTCAAGTACTCTTGCGATTCACTTGCCCGGAAATGCCATGATCACCAGGAAAAGCACTAAGCGGAAAAGTATCAAGCCATCATCGGCCGACATTGATGCGACGGATATTTTCGCGCTCATCGGCCGGGCGGAGAACATTGAGCAGGCCGCCGTCGCCATGCAGGCGATGTCGCACCCGGCGCGCATCAAGATACTGTGCATGTTGTCCTCGGGTGAACAGATGGTGCAGGATCTCACCGACGCCATCGGCACCTCGCAGAGCAATATTTCGCAGCATCTCGGCATCCTGAAGGCATGCGGCATGATCGCGTCGCGCAAGCAGGCAACCCGTACTTACTACAGCATCGAGGATCCGCGCATCCTGAAGATGATCACGCTCACCCGCGACATTTTTTGCGGAGTTTGAAGATGCCCGGCACGATTGACTTCCGCAGCGACACCGTCACCCGCCCCGGCCGCGCGATGCGCGAGGCCATGCTCCATGCCAGCGTCGGTGACGATGTCTACGGCGAGGACGCGACCGTCAACGCATTGCAGGAACACGCAGCGGCCATGCTGGGTTTTGAAGCCGCGATCTACGGTGTCAGCGGCACCCAGACCAATCTGCTGGGCCTGATGGCGCATTGCGCGCGCGGCGATGAAGTCATCGTCGGCCAGAGCGCGCACACCTACCGATGGGAGGCCGGCGGCATGGCGGTGCTGGGCTCGATCCAGCCGCAACCGCTCGAACAGCGCGCCGATGGCACGATGGACCTGGCCGCGATTGAAGCGGCGATCAAGCCCGACGACGCCCACTACGCCATCAGTCGACTGATCGCACTGGAAAACACCTGGGGCGGCATCGTCCTGCCGGCCGATTACGCGCCTGCCGTTCGCGCGCTCGCCCGGAAGCGCGGCCTGTCCACCCACCTTGACGGCGCGCGCCTGTTCAATGCCGCCGTCTACACGGCGGCGCGCTCGGGCGGCACGCCGCTGGCCGCGGCAAAAGAGATTTGCACCTCTTTTGATTCGGTATCGATTTGCCTGTCGAAGGGATTGGGTGCGCCGGTCGGCTCGCTCCTGCTGGGCAGCAAGCCATTGATCGCCAAAGCGCGACGAATCCGGAAAATGCTCGGCGGCGGCATGCGCCAGGCCGGCGTAATCGCCGCCGCCGGCCAATATGCGCTCGACCACCATATCGATCGGCTCGCACTCGACCACGCCAATGCGGCACGACTTGCGGCGGGGCTGGCCGAGGTTGCAAAAGGACACCTCAGGATCGCCGCGCCGCACACCAACATCCTCTGGGCGGAACTGTCGCCCGCGATTGCCGACCCTTTCGGGGCGCACCTCAAGGCACACGGCATCCTGGTCTCCGCCGCGTACGGCAAGCAGCGCTGGGTGACGCATCTGGACGTGACCGCCGCCGATGTCGAACAGGCCATCGCCGTGGCCGGCGACTATTTTGGAAAGTTCGGAGTGTCCTAGCCTGTCGGACTCAAAGGAAATCGGGATGACAAGTTGCTTGCGCTTTAAGCGGATCCTGGCACCAACACTCCAGCATTCCCGCGCCTCTTCAGGCCCTTTCAGCCTGCGAACCGCACCCGTGCTGGTGTTTGCCTCCCTGTCAACTACTTGACCGTCGCGGCGTACGCCTGCAACTCGTTCAGTTCCACCACTTCAAGCGCCTGCTCGTGGGTGGCGGCCAGGATCACCGGCGGTGCCACGCCGGCCAGAAATGCCTCTTCCCAGCGCGCCACGCACAGGCACCAGCGGTCACCCGCTTTCAGCCCCGGGAAATCGAATTCCGGCCGCGGCGTGATCAGGTCGTTGCCGAGCGAGCGGCTGAAGGTGAGGAATTCGGCGGTCATTTGCGCGCAAACCGTGTGCGATGCCCGGTCCTCCGGCCCGGTAAGGCAGTAACCATTGCGCCGATACCCGGTCGGCGGCGAGAGGCAGCAGGCTTCAAGCGGCCCGCCGAGGACATTGCGCGCGGTCCGGGTCTCGTTCACCTCACCGGCCCCTTCCAGCGCCGCGCCGCGACTGCGTCGGTCTCGCGCGATTCCACCCAGCGCTCACCTTCAGGGGTCTGTTCCTTCTTCCAGAACGGGGCCTCGGTCTTGAGATAGTCCATGATGAACTCGCAGGCGGCAAAGGCATCGCCGCGATGCGCACTGGCGACCACCACCAGCACAATCTGATCGGTGGGCCGCAGTTCACCCACGCGGTGAATGATCGTGCAATCGATCACGTCCCAGCGCGCGCGCGCCTGCCCGACAATACCGGCAAGCGCCTTTTCGGTCATCCCCGGATAGTGTTCGAGCGTGAGGGTCGCGACACCGGCCCCATCGTTGACATCGCGCACCAGTCCGACGAAGGACGCGATCGCACCGATCCCGGGATTGCCCGAGCGCAGCGCGGAGACTTCCGCACCGAGGTCAAAATCCTGAACCTGTATACGTATGGTTGGCATGCTGGCGTTCCCGGCATTCATCCCGCGATCGGGAGAATCAGCCGGTCATCCCCCGGTCACCGGCGGAAAGATGGCCACTTCGTCGCCTGCTTTCAGCGGCGACTCCAGCGACGCCATTTCCTGATTCACGGCCACGCGCCAGCGCTTGCCGGCGTCGAGTGCGTTTGCCCATGCGTCGCCGCGTGCCCGCAACTGCCCGACCAGGCCCGCCACCGTTGCCGGCGCGGGCACGGCAATCGATTCCTCCCGGGTCCCCAGTGTTTCCCGAAGGCTTGCGAACAACAGCAGTTTCAGCATGTCATGGCCCGGCTACTTGACGACGTGAATGGCCGCCTTGCGAAGGCCGAGGTGATGAATGATGAACTGCGCCACGCCCTCGGCATCGTCGAGCGCGAACTGCGGCAGCGCGGTGGCGAGCGATTCGTCGGTCACCACCGCAATCACCGAGGGATCATCGACAAACAGCAATGGCTTGTCGGCAAGCTTGCGATGCACTTCGATCTTCGGCATCGCCTGGTGTTTCCAGCCCTCAACAATCACCACATCGCACGGCGAGAGGTGATTCAACTGGTCTTCCAGCGACGGCTCCGGCGCACCGCGCAATTCGTGCATCAGCGCCCAGCGGTTGCTGGACGCAATCAGCACTTCGCTGGCGCCCGCCGCGCGGTGGCGATGCGAATCCTTGCCCGGCTGGTCGATATCGAACTCATGATGGGCGTGCTTGATCAACGATACCTTGAAGCCTTCCATGACCAGGCAGGGAATGACCTTCTCGATCAGCGTGGTCTTGCCGCTGCCCGAATAACCGGCGATGGCGATGGTTTTCATGCAAGGCATTCTACGTGAGCCGGGGCGAAAATTGCCTGCACGCCAGTCACAAGGGAATTGCCTGCCTTGACGCTGCCCATGGCGGGCGGCCGGCATCAGCGACCCGCTAGTCGCCCGGCTTGACCACGGTCAGCACGGGCGGCAATTCCACGTGCACGGGCACGGGCGCTGCCACCGCGATCTCGACCGGCGCATCGAGCTCGGCCTTTTCGATCTTCTGGAAACGCTCGCTGATCTTCCGGCTGGAGATGTGAACCTGCTCCACATCCTTGTTTGCCTGGCCAATATGCTTGGCCAGATCATCCATGCGCGCCTGAAAGCGGCCGAAGTCCGCGCCCAGCTTGCCGAGCTCGTCCTGGATGATGTGAATCTGTTTGCGCGTCTCGACATCCTTCAGGACAACCCGGGCCGTGTTGAGGACCGCCATCAGCGTCGTCGGCGAGACCAGCCAGACTCGGCGCGCCGCCGCGTAGTCGATCAGGTCGCGATGATTACCGTGAATCTCGGCAAATACCGCCTCTGCCGGAATGAACATCACGGCACCGTCGCCGGTTTCACCGGCGACGATGTATTTGCCGGCAATGTCATCGATGTGCTTCCTGACGCTTGTCTTGAAGACCGCGGCCGACACGCGCTCGGCCCCCTCGACAAACATG
>JBDTSU010000340.1:0-4212 GCA_039930965.1 Betaproteobacteria bacterium | reverse complement strand
CTGCAAACGTCCAAGCGATGTCCACTGGACATCGCTTAGTCGAACCGGAGTGCCGGGGCTCATCCGGGCTCACGGTACAAATTGAAAGAGCCCACCGAGGTGGGCTCTTTCAATTTGGTGCCGAGAGCCGGAATCGAACCGGCACGCCCTTGCAGGCGCGGGATTTTGAGTCCCGTGCGTCTACCAGTTCCGCCATCCCGGCAAGTAGACTTTTCAAGAGCGCGAATTATAGCGTAATCTTCGCCGCACTGCCCCCTCGCTTCGCTCTCCCCCTCGCCAGCAATATGCAACTCGCCGACTTCGACTATCACCTGCCGGAAGCCTTGATCGCCCAACATCCGGCCAGCGAGCGCACCGGCAGCCGCCTGTTGCATGTCGATGGCAATACCGGCGTAATGGTCGATCGGCAGTTCCGCGAACTGCCCGGCCAGTTGCGCGCGGGCGATGTGCTGGTGTTCAACAACACGCAGGTGATCAAGGCGCGCCTCCACGGCCACAAGGAAACGGGCGGCAAGGTCGAGGCACTGGTCGAGCGCGTGCTGGCAGATGGCCGGCGCGCGTTGGCGCACGTGCGCGCGTCGAAGTCACCACTACCTGGCTCGAGGCTGCAGTTTGGCGGGGGTGTCGCGGCAACGATGGTTGCGCGCGCCGACGATCTGTTCGAGCTGGACTTTGGCGCGAACGTGCATGAAATCCTTCAGCGCATCGGCGAGGTGCCTTTGCCGCCATACATCACGCACAGCGCGGGCAATGAAGACGAGGTGCGTTATCAGACCGTGTACGCGCGCCATCCCGGGTCGGTGGCGGCACCGACGGCGGGGCTGCATTTTGACGAGGCCATGCTGGAGACGCTGCGAAGCCAGGGCGTTGCGCTCGCGTATGTCACGCTGCACGTCGGCGCCGGCACGTTTCAACCGGTGCGCGACAATGATATTGGCAAGCACGTGATGCACAGCGAGTGGTATCAGGTGCCGGAGGAGACCGCTGCCGCGGTGGCCGCCGCCAGGGCATGCGGCGGGCGCGTGATGGCAGTGGGCACCACCAGTATGCGCACCCTGGAAGCCGCATCGCGCCATGGCGTGTTGCAGGCGGAATCGGCCGAGACAAGCATATTCATCACGCCGGGATATGAATTTCGCACGGTGGATCGCTTGATCACCAATTTCCACCTGCCGAAATCGACGCTGTTGATGCTGGTGTCGGCGTTCGCGGGAACGGAAAATATCCAGCGCGCCTATGCGCATGCGGTTGCCCAGCGCTATCGGTTTTTCAGTTATGGGGATGCGATGTTGCTGGAGCCGCAAAGGCGATAGCGCAAGCGCGTCTTCGACAGGATCCGACAGAGTTCTTGCAAGCCAGCCTTGTAACAAAATTTGCTGTCGCCCCGGCGAAGGCCGGGGCCCAATTTGACGTTGACGAAATTAGGCCCCGGCCTTCGCCGGGGAGACAGTTCTATTTGTTTCCGATGGGCGCGAAGCGGCCGGCATCTACCTTTTGCACAGATTGACTGTCGGGTTACGCCTTCGCCTAACCCGACCTACAAAATCGCACTTCACAATGCGAATTGGAATCAGCTCAGATGCACCCGGCTCTGCGCGCTCACATGCTGCTTCAGGAACTCCATCTGGTCGGCGAGGATGCGGCGATTGGCGAGGATCAGGAATTCGGCGCGATTGGGAATGTACGGCGCGTAGATCAGTTCCATGTGCGCCTCTTCGGGCAGGCGGCTGCCCTTGCGCTCGTTGCATGGCCGGCAGGCGGTGACCACGTTCATCCATGAATCCATGCCGCGGCGCGAATACGGAACGATGTGATCGCGTGTGAGCTTGGAATGCGAAAAGATGCCACCGCAATAGCCGCACACGTGGCGGTCGCGGTGAAACAATTCGCGATTGTTGAGCGGGGGCACCTGATTGAAACTCTTCATCGCCATGGCTTTGCCGCGGATGGCGATGATGGACGCGGAGGTGACGGTCGACACCTCGCCGGTATCGCGGCACTTGCCGCCCGAGACGGTGAAGGCCTCGGTGCCCGTTTCCCAGGCCACGCGTTCCTTGGCGTAGTACCACACGGCGTGCTGCCACGTGATCCACCGGTGCGGAATGCCGTTCTGGTCGAGGGTGAGAATCAGCGGATAGCGCTTGGCCTCCGGCGAAAACAGCGAAAACGCCGGTTCCATCGGTTCGTGCAGGCGCGGCGCCAGCACCACCACCTGCGGCTTTGCCTGTTTGCCGTGATGCCTGGCGTAAGGCCCGGTTTTACTTCGATGCGGCACGACTTCTCCTTCTGCTCCACGCTTGGCGAAATGAGGCACCAACGTCCATAATGCAGGGGAAAGGCACCTTGCCGCGGTCAGCGAACGATACGAGGGGATTTGCCCAGGAAAACTGCCCCCCACGGCTAGAGGCTAAACGATTTTTCAACTTCTGAGAAGCCCCAATGAACCTAGACCGAGTCGATTCAGGCCGCGATGTACCGAATGACGTCAACGTGGTCATCGAAATTCCGATGAGCGGAGACCCGATCAAGTACGAATTGGACAAGGAAACGGGCGCATTGTTCATCGATCGTTTCATGTCGACCTCGATGCACTATCCGTGTAACTACGGCTACATTCCGCACACGCTTTCCGATGACGGGGACCCGGTCGACGTGCTGGTGGTGACGCCATTCCCCTTGATCCCCGGGGTGGTGGTGCGCTGCCGGCCGATCGGCATGCTGAAAATGATCGATGAAGCCGGCGGCGACGAAAAACTGCTGGCCGTGCCGGTGGATAAACTCACGCCCATCTATCGGGAAGTGCAATCGGCGCGCGACCTGCCGGAACTGACGACCAACCAGATCACGCATTTTTTTCAGCACTACAAGGATCTTGAGGCCGGCAAATGGGTGAAGATCGAAGGCTGGGTCGGTCCTGAAGAGGCCAAGCAGGCGATCGTTGACGGCGTCAAGAAATACAAGGCGGCAAAGAAGAAGCCCCGCTACTGAGCGGCAACCAACCCGCACATGAGGCGCCCGGCGTAAGTTGACCGGCTCGCCCGCGACCAACCCGATCGATCGACGAATCGGAGCTTGCCATGCGGGTCAAAGAACTGGCGCTGACACTGTTGCTTTGCGGGTGGTGCATCGCCTGCGCCGCGAACCCGGCCACGTGCGATGCGCGCACGGCCGCGAAGAGCGGAACTGTTTCGGCGACCGTCGTCGAACTCTATACGTCGGAAGGATGCGATAGCTGCCCGCCGGCGGACAAATGGTTTTCCACGCTCGGCAATCCGCGTGATGGCGTGGTGCCGCTGGCCTTTCACGTTGATTACTGGGATTACATTGGCTGGAAGGACCGTTTCGCCAGGCCCGTGTTTGCGCAACGCCAGCGCGATAGCGTCTCTCGTCACGGCAGCCGCACGACCTATACGCCGCAAGTGATGCTGGACGGACGCGATCTGCGCGCCTGGTCGAATCCGCTGCAGTTTCAGGCACGACTGCGCGAGGTTGCCTCGCGACAACCACGTGCCGATCTGTCTCTTGAGACAAGCGTGTCGGGCCGTGGTGTCGAGGTCGCGCTGTCGGCGACGGTCGCGTTGCCGGCGGACCGTACCGATGCGGCGTTATACCTGGCGGTCACCGAAAACAATCTGACCAGCGGGGTGACGGCCGGCGAGAACAAGGGTGTGCTGCTCCGGCACGATCACGTAGTGCGCGAACTGATTGGTCCGATCGCGGTGGCGCAAAAGGATCGGGCAGCCGGGCATTTTTCGGCCGGACGAATCGTCACGCTGCTGCCGGCCTGGAAACGCGAGGAACTGTCGATCGTCGCTTTCATGCAGGATGCGCGCACGGGTGAAGTGCTCCAGGCGTTAAGCACACCGCTCTGTCGTGGCTGATCGCGGCCGTTTCCGGTCAACGGTGGCGGCCGCCGGCAGGATTCGGCATCTACAGGGTCGAACGCGAGCGGGCTTTTTTGCCGCAAATTAAATTCACACAAAACGCGCGTATGATTCGCTGCCTGAACGATTGAGCATTGTGAATCATGATTCTTCCGGAACCGTTTACCGTTGAAATCTGTGACTGGTCGCAGCAGCATGAGGGGCTGGCGAAGATACGCTATACCGTCTTTGTCGAGGAGCAGAAGGTCCCGCCCGAAATCGAGCGGGATGACATGGATGCGGTGTCCGTGCACGCGATGGCGCGCGACGCAAGCGGCAACGTCATGGG
>JBDTSU010000339.1:0-4217 GCA_039930965.1 Betaproteobacteria bacterium | reverse complement strand
CGGCGGCGACTACGTGCTACGTGGCTCCAAGATCTGGTGCACCAACTCGCACATCGCCGACGTGATCCTCGTCGGAGCTCAGACGCTGGACGAACAGGGCAACAAGGAAGGCGTGAGCCTGTTCTTGGTGGAACGCGGCACCAAGGGCCTCGAGGTGGGCAGGGCCGAAGACAAGATGGGGGCGCGCGGCGTGCCCAGCTGTCCCCTCTTCCTCGACGACATCCGTCTGCCGTCAACGGCGCGGCTTGGAGGTGATGGCGCTAGCGGTTTCAAAGTGGCGATGGAAGCACTGAATGCGAGCCGCCCCATCATCGGTGCGCGGGCCATTGGGTTGGCGCAGGGCGCGACCGATCACGCAGTGGAATTCATTACGCAGCGGGTCGCCTTCGGCCAGCCGGTCTCCGAGTTCCAGGGCATGCGCTGGATGATCGCCGACATGACGATGCGTACCGAAGCGGCCCGGCACCTTGTCTATGCTGCGGCGTCTCGGGCGGATGAAGGGGTCCGCGGCTCGGCGCTGGCACCGATTGCGGCGATGTCCAAATGCTTCGCGACGGATGTCGCGATGGACGTGGCGACGCAAGCCGTACAGATTTTTGGCGCTGCTGGCATCTCTTCTGAGTACCCCATCAACCGCTATTTCCGCGACGCAAAGATCCTGCAAATCGTGGAAGGCACCAACCAGATTCAGCGCAACATCATCGCGGACAGCGTGCTCGGCCGCGCTGGACGCAAACGCAGCAATTGAGGAGATATCCCATGGCGGAACAGGACATGAAGGGCGTGCGCGCCCTGGTAACCGGCGGCAGCAGCGGTGTCGGCCTTTCGATCGCACGTGGTCTCGCACAACGTGGGGCGGTCGTGGTCATCACTGGGCGCAACTTGGAGCGCGGCGTGGCTGCGGCGAAGGAGTTGGCGCAGATTGTCCCGGAGTGCGCCTTCATCCAGGGCGACGCCAACGACGCCCAGAGCATTGCCGACGTATGCAAACGTGCGGCGCAGCAAATGGGTGGCATTGATACCCTCGTGAGTTCTGGCGCTGAGGGAAAGATGGGCCCGACGCCCTTCGCCGACATGACGGCGCAGCAAATCACGGAAAACTTCGACTCGCGTTTTCGCGCGCGCATCTTCCCCCTTCACGCCGCGATTCCATACCTGAAGGAGTCGGATCGCGCGAGTGCCGTGCTGATCACGACGGACGCCGCGCGTCACCCAACGCCGGGTGAGTCGATCATCGGTGCGGCAGGCGCTGCCGTGATCCTGCTCACGAAGGCGCTCGCGCGGGAGCTCTCCCGTGACCGCATCCGTGTCAACGCAGTTGCCCTTACGCTGACGTCCGACACACCGTCATGGGACCGCATCTTCGCGAAGGCGAGCTTCGAGAACAAGTTGTTTTCCAAGGCACTCGATCGCTTTCCGAGTGGCCGGGCGCCGACGGCGGATGAAGTGGCCGACACCGCCCTGTTCCTATGCTCGGCGGCCGCCTCGCAGATCACGGGTCAGACGATCAGCGTCAACGGTGGCCTGTCGTTCGGCGGATGGTGAAGGTCAAGCACGCCATGGACAAGGACACGGAGATCGTCGGACTGGGCATTCCGTGGGATCAACTGCCCGTGGGGCGCCGCTTCCGTACAGTCGGCCGCACCATCACCGAGGCCGACTTGGTCGCGTTCATTGGCGCGACGGCCATGGTCGAAGTGCTGTTTACGGATACGACGGCGCAAACGGGCAACGCCGTACAGGGCCGGCTCGTTCCCGCGGCCCTCGTCTATTCCTTCTCCGAAGGGCTGCTGATCCAGTCGGTGATTCAGGGGGTCGGCCTCGCCTTCATCGACATGAATCTTGCCGTCAAGGCGCCGACCTTGGTCGGTGACACGATCCATGTGGAGGTGGAGGTGATCGAGTCGCGCGAGAGCCGCAAGCGACCGGGCACTGGCCTCGTGCGCACCCGCAATACGGTCGTCAAGCAGGACGGCACCGCCGTCCTCGAATACACCCCGCTGCGCATGCTGCGGGGTTCGAAAGACCTGGCCAGCCACTGACAGCTGCATCCAAGGCGCCTCACGTGGTTTGGACCCCCTGGTCGCGCGGCCAGGCCCTGCTCACTCGAGCGGCAGGTTGGTGCTGGCCGCCACCTGTTTCCAGCGCGCAATATCGTCGCGGATGAAATTGCGCGCTTGCTCCGGCGAGCCGCCCACGATGCGCAGCCCTTGCGCTTCGGCTTGCGCGCGGAAGGCTGGGTCGGCGAGGATGTCGGCCAGCGCGCGA
Source organism: Betaproteobacteria bacterium (assembly GCA_039930965.1). Lineage (GTDB taxonomy): Bacteria > Pseudomonadota > Gammaproteobacteria > Burkholderiales > Usitatibacteraceae > UKL13-2. The sequence goes on along the minus strand of JBDTSU010000339.1, from coordinate 1,949 downwards.
TTGAGATGCTGGACCTTGTCCTGCGCGAGGCCTGCTGGGCCCATGAGCGCGCCCCACGTTCCCGCTGCGAAACCGGGCAATACCGTCTCGTTGAACGTGGGCAGGTCCGGCAGCACGGCGACGCGCTCGCGACTCGCGATACCGATGGCACGCACCCGGCCGCCGCGGATGTGCGGCAACGCAGAGTTCACCACGTCGAAGGCGAAGTCCAGCTGGTTGCCCATGAGGTCAAGGACGGCCGGCGCGGTGCCCTTGTACGGCACCGCGACCGCCTTCACCCCGAGCGCGTGGAACATCTGCTCCGGCGCAACGTGCACGATGGAGCGAATGATCGCCCCGTAGTTGTACTTGCCGGGCTTCGCCTTCAACGCCGCGATGAACTCGGCCGGGGTGCGCGCTGGGAAGTCACTGCGCACCAGCAGCACCATGGGCGTCGTGGTGGTGAGCCCGATGAACGAGAAGTCCGCCAACGGATCGAATTGGAGATTCTTGCTGAACGCAGCTTCGAGCGAGAACGCCGAAGTGTGGTACAGCAGCGTATTGCCGTCCGCGGGTGCCTTTGCGACGAACGCCGAGGCGATCGAGCCATTGGCGCCAAGCTTGTTTTCCGCCACGAAGGGCATGCCCAAGTGGGTGGACAGACCTTGGGTGATGCTGCGCGCAACAGCGTCGGTGGGTCCACCAGGCGAAAAGGGCAGGACCATCTTCACGGCCGTGGGCTGCGCCCGCGCGGGCAGCGCCGCAGCGGCCGCCAGGCCGACAATGCTGGCGAGGACTCTGCGACGAGGGAGGAAGCGAGCCGTGGTGCTCATGATGGTCTCGATTGAATACAGAGGGCGGTGGATTCAGCCGCGGTTGCGTTGCTTGTCGCGGAATGCCTCCACCCGCTGGCGGAAGTCAGGCATCCCTTCGATCACAGCCATGTGCGAGGACACGGTATCCAAGTGCGCCCTCAATGACATGCCGGTGCCGGCGGCCTGGTATGCGGCACGTTTGGTAAAGCGGACTGCATGCGACGGTTGGCGCGCGATGCGCTCGGCTAGTGCAACTGCCTGGGCAAGCGCCTGGCCGGCCGGGGCCACGTGGTTGACGAGGCCGATCTCTTTCGCGGTCCTTGCGTCCACCGGGTCGCCGGTCCACAACAATTCGAGTGCGCGCGGCAGGCCCACGAGCCGGGGCAGGAACCAGCTGCCGCCGTCGCCTGGCATCAGGCCCATGCTGATGTAGCTCTCGGCCACGACACTGCTCTCGTCCATGACACGAAGGTCGCACATCAACGCCATGTCCAAGCCGGCGCCGCGTGCAGTGCCGTTCAGGGCTGCGATGACCGGGCAGTCGATGCGCTCGAGCGCAAGAGGTATCTGGTGCACGTTTTCCCAGAGATAGTTCTTGCGCTGCATGGCATCCATGTCGAGGAAGGTTTCCAGTTCCTCCATGTCTCCGCCGGCGCAGAAGGCCTTGCCGGCTCCGGTGACCACCAGCGCACGGATCCTCACGTCGCTCTCGACACGCGCTAGAGCAGCTCGCCACTGCGAGATCATGGCAAGGTTGAAGGCGTTGTATTGCGCCGGCCGGTTCAGCGTCAGCACCGCCACGCCGGTGTCCTCGCTGACTTCCAGCACGATGAATGGGTTGTTGGCTTGTGTAGTCATTCGGTTTTGATGTTGGCTTCGTGGATCAGTTTGGACCAGCGCACTCTCTCACTGGTCAAGAAGTTGGCGATATCGAGCGGTTTACTCTGGGCCAGCTCCATGTTGAGCCCGGCGAGCAGCCGCTGGCCTTCAGGTGTAAGCCAGGCCTTGAGCATTTCGTCGTTGAGGCGCTGCACGATCGGCTGGGGCGTGCCGGCCGGCGCCATCACGACGACAAAGGACTCGACCACGAAATCGGCTACTCCGGCCTCCACCATCGTGGGAACGTTGGGCAGGGCGGCGCTGCGCGTCGCGCTC
>JBDTSU010000338.1:0-4218 GCA_039930965.1 Betaproteobacteria bacterium | reverse complement strand
CGGCTCAAACCGGCGCCGCGCGGCCCGCGCACGGCGAGGATGAAGGGAAAGCCGAAACGGGCCTTGTAATCGGCGTTGAGCTGTTGGATCTTCGCGAACTCTTCCGCCGAGCAGGCGGCGAGGCCCGCCTTGTCCTGTTCGCCGGCCGATTCGCTCGTCAGCGATTTCGCCACCATCGCCTTGCCGGCCAGTTCCGGGTGGGCGCGGACCAGCGCCAGTTGCGCCTCACGGCCGGCATCGCGCACCGCAGCGACCAGCGCCAGCCTGAGTTGCGCGAGACTCTGGAATGGACGCCGGCGTCCGGCGTGTTCGGCGATCCACGGCGAATGCTCGTAGGTGCCGGCGAGCAGGTCGGCGAATTCGGCGGGCGTGGCGGCGTTGAGTGTTTCGAGGGTGAGCGGCAAGGGCGCGTTTCCGGTACTTGTTGGTGATGGCAGAGGAAACTATACGCGCCGGCGCCTGATTTTGGCGCCGGAGAAATCCCCCGCTCGCCGCGACGCCGGCATCGCGCTATCGCTGCCCCCTTTAAAAAAGGGGGCAAACAATCGAAGCTTGCCGAGGAAGCCTTGTCCGGGGGATTTTCGCTGTGCCAATTTGAAGGGCGTGCCGCCAAAAGCAAAAGAGCCGCGTCAGCGGCCCTTCTGCCAAGCAAAAGCCAAAATCTCCTACAGCACCGACTTCAACAATTCCCCCATCTTCGCCGGGTTCTTGGTGACCTTGATGCCGCACTCTTCCATGACAGCCAGTTTTTCCTGCGCCGTGCCCTTGCCGCCGGAAATGATCGCACCGGCATGTCCCATGCGTTTGCCGGGCGGCGCGGTGACGCCGGCGATGAATCCCACCACCGGTTTCGTCATGTTGAGCTTGATCCAGCGCGCGCAGGTTTCTTCCGCGTCGCCGCCGATTTCGCCAACCATGATGACCGCGTCGGTCTCCGGATCGTCGTTGAACAGCTTCATCACATCCAGGTGCTTCAGGCCGTTCACCGGATCGCCGCCGATGCCGACGCAAGTGGATTGGCCAAGTCCCAGATCCATCAACTGGCCGACCGCTTCATACGTGAGGGTGCCGGAACGCGAGACCACGCCGATGCGGCCTTTCTTGTGGATATGGCCGGGCATGATGCCGATCTTGATTTCGTCCGGCGTGATCACGCCGGGGCAATTTGGTCCGACCAGGAGGGTGCTCTTGCCTTCCATCTTCTTGCGGGTGTGGATCATGTCGCGCACCGGGATGCCTTCGGTAATGCAGATCACCAGTTCCAGTCCCGCCTCGACCGCTTCATTGATCGCCGCTGCGGCGAATGGCGGCGGCACGTAGATCACCGAGACATTCGCGCCGGTTTGCGCCTTGGCTTCCTTCACCGTCTCGAAAATCGGGATGCCTTCGTAGTTCTGGCCGCCCTTTTTTGGCGTGACGCCGGCGACATAGCAATTGGCGCCATTCGCATATTCCTTGCCCATCTTGGTGTGAAACATCCCGGTTTTGCCGGTGATGCCCTGGGTAATTACCCGCGAGTTTTTGTTGATGAGGATGCTCATGTCTAATTTCCTTTGGCTGCGGTAACGACGCGTTCAGCCGCCTCGGCCATGTTGTTCGCGGTAATGATCGGCAGGCCGGAATCCTTCAGGATCTGCTTGCCGAGGTCCTCGTTGGTGCCTCTCATGCGCACCACCAGGGGCACGGTCAGGTGCGTTTCGCGCGCGGCCGCGACCACGCCGTTGGCGATCACGTCGCACTTCATGATGCCGCCGAAGATATTGACCAGGATTGCTTTCAGGTTCGGGTTCTTCAGCATGATCTTGAAGGCTTCGGTCACCTTCTCGGTGGTGGCGCCGCCGCCGACGTCGAGGAAGTTGGCGGGCGAGCCGCCGTAGAGCTTGATCACGTCCATGGTCGCCATGGCGAGTCCCGCGCCGTTGACCAGGCAGCCGATGTTGCCGTCGAGCGAAATATAGGTGAGATCGAACTTGGAGGCTTCAATCTCGGCCGGATCTTCCTCATCCAGGTCGCGCATGGCGACGATGTCCGGGTGGCGAAACAGCGCGTTGGAATCAAAATTGAGCTTCGCGTCCAGCGCCAGCACCTTGTTGTCGCCGGTGTAGATCAGCGGGTTGATTTCCGCCAGCGAGCAATCGCATTCGTCGAAGGCCTTGTACAGCGATTGCATGAATGCCGCGCCCTGCGCGACGGCCTGCTCGGGAACGCCGATCTTGCGCGCCACATCCTCGGCGGCGGCCGTGGACAGGCCGGCGACCGGGTCGATGGCGATCTTGAAAATCTTCTCCGGCGTGTGCTCGGCGACGTGCTCGATGTCCATGCCGCCTTCGCTGGAGGCCATCAGCACCACGCGTTGCGAGGCGCGGTCGACCACCATGCCGACATAGAGCTCTTTCTTGATGTCGGCGCCCTCTTCGATCAGCAGGCGCTTCACCAGGCGGCCTTCCGGTCCGGTCTGGTGCGTGACCAGCGTCATGCCGAGGATTTTCGAGGCGTAATCGCGCACTTCGTCGATCGACTTGGCGACCTTGACGCCGCCGCCCTTGCCGCGCCCGCCGGCATGAATCTGGGCTTTCACCACCCATACCTTGCCACCCAGCGTCTCGGCGGCCTTGACGGCCTCGTCGACGGAAAAGCAGGCAATGCCGCGCGGGGTCGCGACGCCGTATTTGCGCAAGATTTCCTTGCCCTGGTATTCATGAACATTCATGCGGAATTTCCAATCTGGTGGAAGGGAAGAAGGCGGACAGCAGCGGATGCGCCATCGAAGCCACTCTATTTTACCAGCAGGCGCGTCTCATTGATCCGCGACAAACAGATGCTCAGTGCTGGTCGGGTTCGGCGGCGGGAGGCACGCCGGTGGGCGTGCCGCGATACCACTTTGGATAGAATCGGGCCACCGCCGGGCCGTCGGACCGGAGCGCGTGGCAGCGGTCGAGCTGGAAAGGTTTGCTGTCCGGCGCCTGCAGTCCCTGCCCGGCGATGGTCTGGAACGCGGTGGTGGCGAGCGAGCTGACCAGCTCGGTGATATGGGTGCAACCGTGAATGCCCCCCAGGCGGCTGCGCACCAGATTGGTGAATCCCGGCCGGATCGCCAATCCGATCAATTTCTTGTAGTCCGGCGTGATCTGGTTGCAGTGACCCGGGTACGGCATGGCATCGGTTGACGCGTCGACAGCGACAATCGTCAGCGTCATGTCGAGGGTGATACGCAGCCACATCGAATGAATGGAATCGCCGGCATAGCGCATGCCGCTGGCAACCTTGAAATCGATGTCCTTGGTGTCGTGCAGGTGGCCTTCGATATCGAACAAGCCATCATCGCGCCGGTAGCCGCGCATGCTGATGCTGCGATGATGGAGGGGTTGACGCGGAACGGCGGGCAGGGGCAATGGCATGGTGGTTTTGTTGCAGTGCAAAAGAGACATTATAGAAACGAAAAAGCGCACCCGGGGGTGCGCTTTTCGTTTACTTGATTGTTATCAACGGGTGGTGGTGATTGCATTTGCTGTGTCCCACACGGAGCCTGCGCCCCACCGCCTCGAACCGCGCATCGCAAAACTGTTTGCAATGCGAGACCGGGCACTCACGACGCTTTTTACCCCGTCTGCCTGTAAGTCCGCAGGGCTGCCGCGAATTCCGCGCCGGTCTGGAAGCGATCTTCATAGTTCTTGGCCAGCGCCTGGTCGACGAAATCCTTCACCCACGGCGGCAGCGACGGGTTGTATTCAAGGATGTTGGGGTGCGGTTCGTTGGCGATGGCAAACATCAACTGGGTCATCGATTCGCCTTCGAAGGGCAGGCGGCCGCAGGCCAGTTGATAGAACGTCACACCAAGCGAGAACAGGTCGGAACGGCCATCGATTTTCTTGCCGGCCAATTGTTCCGGCGACATGTACGACGGCGTGCCCAGCACCATGCCGGTCTTGGTCTTGGAAGAATCGGTGATGCGCGCGATGCCGAAGTCGGTCACCTTCACGGTGTCGGTCTCCGGCTCGTACATGATGTTCGCGGGCTTGATGTCGCGGTGGACGATGCCCATGGTGTGCGCGTACCCCAGCGCATCGGCCACGCGCTCGACGATCGAGAGCACCTTGTCAGGCGGGAAGAGGTTCGGCTGCTTGGTGTATGCCACCAGGTCCTTGCCCTTGAGGTACTCCATCGCGATGTAGCAGAGGTCGTGCTCCTCGCCCGCATCGAAGATGGTGACGATGTTCG
>JBDTSU010000337.1:0-4230 GCA_039930965.1 Betaproteobacteria bacterium | reverse complement strand
TGCGGAAATGATTGTGAGCCGATCATGACCTCTAACGCGGTGGGTTCCCTTCCGTCTACCGCGCCATCCTGCCGCGCCCGGGTCATCGACATTAAAATACCAAAGATTCCCGCCGAATCTCCATCGAGCGTCAGCTTACCCTTGCGAAAGGCGGGACTTTTGATCCTTGTCAAACATGTTGGCGGACGCGAGCCGGGGATCGTGTTGGCGAGGCGAGCACGAATCCAGCGTTACTCGCAAAAAAAACGGGGACGATGTCGTCGTCCCCGCTTGCCCACCACTACTACTAACCATCCAACGAGTTGTTACCTGAATTTGTAGATGTAAGTGACACCCACGAAGGTCACGCTTTGGTCAACTTGCTGCTTGACGATCGTATTGTCGCCATAAACAAACGGCGCGCTTGACGTTCCCCAGACCCAGTCGTCGTACTTGGCTTTCTGATGGGCCACGTCCAGGCGGATATCGGAGGACTTGTTCAGCGTCAGTTGGCCGTACACGCTGAGCAGGGCTTTCCGGTAGGTGACATCCTGCAGGCCGACCGCCGCCTGCGCGATGTTGGCGGCACTTGGTTGCGTGAGGGTCAGACCGATCAGGCGGTCTCCCGAGGTGCCGGTGGCGGCCGCGATGCCGTACTTGTTGACATCGTTGATGTAGGTGAAACTGGTCCCCACCTGCAAGCTGGAACTCGCCTGCCCGGCCAGCGAAATCCCCAGGGCCTCGGTGCGATTCTTCAGGTCGGAGACGTAGCCGGTACTGTGGTTGATGTGGGTGGTCTGCTCGCCCTGCGAGGCATAGCCCGTCATTTTCCAGGTGTCCGATATCGCATACGTGATGTCGACACCGTAGAAATTGACCTTGGCATCGCGCCAGCCCTTGCCGCCGGCCACCGGATCGGATGGCGTGACGTTCTTGTCCTTGCCGTCCTGTCCCGTCAATTGCAGGCTGAGCTTCTCAAACGGCGTCCAGTCGACCGACACCTTCACTTTGTCGCGCTCCACATCCGCCATGCTGGCCGGGAACGGCGTGTTGGCGTTCAATTGCAGGATGTCCTGCGCCGACAGCACCTGGCCATAACACTCGCGCCCGCCGCAATAGGTGTTGATCAGGTAGGTGTTCACGGCACTGTTGGCGGTCGGCTGGCCCGGATTGAGCGTGGAAAGGTTGGTCCAGTCCGAACCGGTGCGCTTGCTCTTCGACGCGCCGATGCTGAAGTTCAGCGTATCGGACATGCTGCGCCGCAGGTCGATGCGATAGCCGGTTTCGGTATTCTTCTCGCGCAACGGGCCGAGACCCGCCAGTGCTTCCTCGACGCGCGATTCCGGCACCAGGCGTTCATGCATGTCGTAGTCGATACCGACCGTCACCCGGTAGTTGTCGGGCAGCCGGTAGTTGGCTTCCAGCTTGCCGAGCAGTTTGGTATTGGAAACGTGGTTGTTGTTCCAGACCGCGCCGGGCACACCAATCTGGTTCAGGTTGGTGTAGCTGGTCGGTGTGGTGGCCGGAAATATCGCCTTGGCTTCGACGTTATACAGCGCGTTGGGGGTCTTGTCTTCCTTGCGCGCATAACTGATATTGGCCAGCACGTTCAGGGCGCGCGTGACACGCGAGGTGAGGCCCATTTGCGCGGCAACGGTATCGACGCGACCGGCGAGATTGTCGGCGCCCGGGGCGGAACCGCTCAAGCCCATGCCGGCGAAATCCTCGCTTTGCGAAGCATGCGTGTAGGCATACTTGAAGGTGGCACGGGTTGATGGCGTGAAGGCGTAGTTGCCGGCGATGGAGAACTGGTGCGCCTGGTTGTCGGGTTGCAGCGCCATCGGCAATTGCAGCACGTTCTGCAGGCTGGTGCCGCCGCCGGCGATGATGTTGCTGCCGACTGCCGGATACAGCGCACCGACCAGTGTGCCGTTGCCGCCGTTCAGGGCGTTCGGCACGATCGGGCTGATGTTGCCGTTCGAGTTGGTATAGAGCGATCCGTAATAGGCGGCGGTCAGGTTGAGTTTCTCGTCGCTGAAGGCGATTTTCACGTCAAACTGCTTGATCGTCGAATTGATCGGCTCCGGAATCATCAGGATGGCATTCTTGAGGAAATTGGCCTGATTGAGGGCGGTGCTGGTCGACGCGCCGCACACGTATGACGCGCAATCGTAGCCACGGCCCCATTGCCGGATTCCATCCTTGTCTTCATTCTTGAAGCTGGCTTCGACCTTCAGGTTGGGCGACAGCCATTTCTCCACCCCGCCCGATGCGGCCTTGCGCTGCAACTTGAAATCGAGGTCACTGCCGGTGCCGGGCGTCGTCAGCCGAATCACATTCGGTCGCGTCGTACCGACATCGGTCATGGCGGAATTGACCGTAAACGGGCTGTAGCGGGTGATCTCGTTGTACTCGCCCCAGACTTTCCAATCGCCCTGGCGGTTCATGCCGCCGCGCAGTTCGCGGTTTTCGAGGCCGAGGTTGCGTCCCTGCAGGCTGGTCCAGGTGCCGGTGGCGTTGTCGCGCGTCAGGTAATCGAGATCGAACAGCAGGTAGCCGCTGTCTTTGCGCAGGCCGTTGAACATGCCGTATTGCGCGCGATCCTTGCTGTCGCCGCTGACACCGGCCGCGCCGATGGTGACCGAGCTTTCGGGATTGGTAAGTTGCTTGACTTCGTCAGACTGGGCGCGAGCCTGGCCGATTGCCGCGAGGACTGCCACGGCGAGGATGGTCGGGCCGACGCGGAGATTTTGTTTGGACGTTCTCATTTTGTAGGTCCCTTTCTCAGCGCAGCATGAATTGCGGGGTTGGATTGGTAGCGCTCGGATTGTTGCTGCCGTGCACCTCCGTATGACAGTTCAGGCAGGAACGTCCTTGGGTGACGTTGGTCGTGCCTTTGCCAAGGCCGTTTGCGTTGGCCGGCGGTGTGTTTTGTTTGCCGATGACCTGCGGGATGAATCCGCCGTGCGGGGTATGGCACTGATGGCACAGGAACGGTGCGCGCACTTTCAGCATGCTTTCCACCACGGTCCCGTGCGGGTTGTGGCAGTTGGAGCAATCTTCGCTGACCGGCTCATGGTTATGCACGAACGGGCCGCGTTTTTCGGCATGGCACTGGAAGCAGGTTTCGACGACCGAGTCGCGCTTCATCAGTTTCGGGCCGGTGGAGCCGTGGGTGTTGTGGCAATCCGAGCAGGAGACCTTGCCTTCGAGGATCGGGTGATGAGAAGGACGGTTCACCTGGGCACGTTGTTCCTTGTGGCAGGCGAAGCAGACTTCAAACTGGGTCGCTTTGCTCAGGACCTTGTCCTTGGGGGCGTGCAGCGTGTGGCAGTTGGCGCAGCTCACGTCGCGGGTCTGGTGGGTGCTGCCCATCCAGTGCGACCGGTTGGTGTCTTTCTTGTGGCAGGCAATACAGGAGGCGCTTTGCGCTTCACCGGAGGAGCCGCCTTTCTTGCTGAACACCACATCGGGCTTCGGCCGGTTGTTGGATCCGCCACCCAGGTGATTCGTGCTTTCGCCGTGGCAGCTGGTGCAGGTCGGCGTGCGGCCGTCGGCCACCGTGCCGTGCTTGGTCTTGCCAAGGTGCAGCACTTTCGGACCGTCGCCTTCGTCGTGGCACTTGGTGCATTTGGCGTCGTCCTTCAGGAACAGGTCGGTACCGCCGGGCTTGGGATCCGCGGCTGCCCAAGCACTGGATGCGCCTGCCAGCGAGCCAAATGCAATCAAAACCGCCAGCGCACTGATGAGTCTCTTCATGTTTTTCTCCCTCAAAGGGTGGGAACTTCGGCTTTCGGAACTATTGCGGCAAAAAATTCGGCAGGTTTGCGATCCAACATTCCACCAAGCAACGATTTGTTGCCCTGCCTTTTGTCTTGGCGCTAAGTTAACGCTGCCGTTTGGGGGGTTCTTTGATGCTGGTCAAACGGAGCAGACAAACTCAACGCATAGACCAAATGTGCAACACCGCACAAACGCCACATTTGATCAGGATCAAAAAGCCGCGATTGCCGCGCTGCAACATAAGCCTGTCGGATCAATCAACCGGGAAGGCAAATATGCACGCCAGGCGCGAGCAACATATCGACATTCTCAGGAAAGCGTCGGTTTTCCGACTGTTGTCGGCCGAGACGCTGGATCGCCTCGCCGCCGGAACCAGCGAATCGGCGTTCCGGCGCGGTGGCATCGTCTTTGGCCGCGGCGCGACCGCGACCGGGATATATGTGGTGGCGTCCGGGCAACTGAAACTAT
>JBDTSU010000336.1:0-4237 GCA_039930965.1 Betaproteobacteria bacterium | reverse complement strand
CGAGGGCCTCAGGTTCTACGGCAACAAGGATGGCAAGGCCAATATCTTCGCGCTGCCCTACCAGGTCGCCGCCGAGGCGCCGGACAAGGAATTCGACCTGTGGCTCTGCACCGGGCGCGTGCTTGAGCACTGGCATACCGGCTCCATGACCCGGCGCGTGGCCGAGCTGCACCGCGCGGTGCCGGAGGCGGTGGTGTTCATGCATCCGGACGACGCCAAGGATCGCGGCATCCAGCGCGGCATGAAGATCAAGGTCGCCTCGCGGCGCGGTGACATTCTCGCCCACGTCGAGACCAAGGGCCGCAACAAGGTGCCGCGCGGACTGATCTTCGTGCCGTTCTTCGATGAAGGCCGGCTCATCAACAAGTTGACGCTGGACGCCACCTGTCCGATTTCCAAAGAGACCGATTTCAAGAAGTGCGCGGTCAAGGTGATGCGGGCCTGATCGGGCAAAACGCAAAAGTGGACAAAGCGGACTGAGCGTGACGATGGACCTATCACGGCGGGCATTGCTGAAGGGCGCGGCCGGCGCGACCAGCGCCTGCCTGCTCGCGGGCGGCGCCGCCTTGCTGGGCCGCGTCGCGTCGGCACGGCCGGCGCAGGCGTTGCGGCCGCCGGGCGCGCTGCCTGAGGACAAATTCCTCGGCGCGTGCATTCGCTGCGGCCTGTGCGTGCGCGATTGCCCGCCGAAAAATCTCAGGCTGTCCACCTGGGGCGATGGCCTCGGCCGCGAGGTGGCCATCGGCACGCCTTACTTTGAAGCGCGCGATATTCCCTGCGAGATGTGCGAAGGCATTCCCTGCGTCAAGGCATGCCCGACCGGCGCGCTGGACCACGCGCTGACCGACATCAACCGGGCGAAGATGGGTGTCGCCGTGCTGGTCGACCAGGAAAACTGCCTCAATTATCTCGGCCTGCGTTGCGACGTGTGTTACCGCGTCTGCCCGGTGATCGACAAGGCCATCACACTGGAAAAATTCAGCAATCCGCGCAGCGACCGCCATGCGATGTTGCTGCCGACCGTGCATGCCGACGCCTGCACCGGCTGCGGCAAATGCGAAAAAAGCTGCGTGCTGGAAAAATCCGCCATCAAGGTATTGCCGGCGCAGATCGCGCGCGGCGAGTTGGGGCACCACTACCGCAAGGGCTGGGAGACCGGCAACCAGGCCGGTCGGCCGCGCTTCGGCCAGCCGGTGCAACGGCTACCGGAAACACCGGTGGCCGGCGATCTAGCGCCTCTGCGCTCTGGGCGCGAGGCTTATCCCGCGCCAACGCTTCCGCCATCGGCGGAGGGGGTCAAGTGAACAGCGTCGTGCTGCCCGGCAGCGCCGTCGGCATGAAGGGCTGGTGGCACGCGCACCGCTTCCTGCTGCTGCGGCGCTTCTCGCAGGCGGCGATCATCGGCCTGTTCCTGCTGGGGCCGCTGGCCGAGCTGTGGATCATCAAGGGCAACCTGTCCGGCAGTCTGGTACTCGACGTGCTGCCGCTCACCGATCCGTTCGTGCTCGCGCAAGTGCTGGCCTCCCGGCATCTTCCGGAAACGAGCGCGCTCATCGGCGCTGGCGTGGTCATCGCGTTCTATGCGCTGGCCGGCGGGCGGGTGTTCTGCGCCTGGGTCTGTCCGGTCAATGCCGTCACCGACCTGGCCGCATGGCTGCGCCGCACCTTCAAGTTCACCGGCGGGCGCACGCTGGATGCGTCGTTGCGCAACTGGCTGGCTGCGGCCGTGCTGGCGGCCAGCGCGATCGCCGGCCTGGCGATCTGGGAATTCGTGAATCCGGTGTCGATGACCCAGCGCGCCCTGATCTTCGGCGGCTCGGTGGCATGGGGGGTCACCGCCGCGGTGTTCCTGTTCGATCTCTTTATCGCCCCGCGCGGCTGGTGCGGCCATGTCTGCCCGGTCGGTGCCACCTACGCGCTCATCGGCGCGAAGAGCGTGCTGCGGGTGTCGGCGCGTCACGCCAGCCGTTGCAACGATTGCGCCGATTGCTATGCCGTCTGTCCCGAGCCGCAGGTGATCGTGGCGCCGCTCAAGGGCAAGGACGGCAGCGGCCCGGTCATTCTCGATTCCGCCTGTACCAATTGCGGCCGTTGCATCGACGTATGCGGGCCGGATGTTTTCGGTTTTACCCATCGTTTTGATAAAAGAAAGGATTGACCATGAAGGTCCATTCCCTCCTGAAGCTGTTGCTGGCCGGTGCCTTGGTGGCCACGCTGCCGTCCCTCGCCGCCAATGACCCGGTCAAGCTGCAGAGTCTGCGCGGCGGCACGCCGGTCGACGCCGACAATCCGCCCACGGCGTCGCACCAGGAGCGCGACCATCCCGTGTTTGACCGCGATTTCGTGCAGCAGCCGCCGCTGATCCCGCACACCACGTCGGGCTATCAGGTCACCAGGAATTTCAACAAGTGTATGGACTGCCATGCCTGGCAGAAGACCAAGGCCAGTGGTGCGACCAAAGTGAGCGTCACGCACTTTCGCGATCGCGAGGGCCAGGAACTCGACAACGTCAGCCCGCGGCGCTATTTCTGCACGCAGTGCCATGTCGCCCAGACCGATGCGAAGCCGCTGGTGGAGAACACCTTCACGCGCTCGCGCGGGCTGAAGTAAGGCGGCCAACCATGACTGACCAATACAACCTGGTTACAAAGCCCGGCGGTGGCCGTCTGAAACGGCTGACGCGGTGGGCATGGGGCATCGCCACCAGCGCGCTGGGCGTCGCTTTTGTTCTCGGCATCCTTTTCTGGGGCGGCTTCAATACGGCGATGGAGGTGTCCAACACCGAGACCTTCTGCATCTCTTGCCATGAGATGGAAAAAAACGTCTACGTCGAGTACCGCAACACAATTCACTATCAGAACCGGACCGGCGTGCGCGCCACTTGCCCGGATTGTCATGTGCCCAAACAGTGGGTGCCGAAAATGATTCGCAAGATTTACGCGAGCAACGAACTCCTGCACAAGGCGCTGGGCAGCATCAATACCCCGGAGAAGTTCAACGCCAAGCGCCTGGAACTGGCCCAGAACGAATGGCGGCGCATGAAGAAGAACGACAGCCAGGAGTGCCGCAACTGCCACAACTACAGCTATATGGATTACGTCGAACAGAACCGGCGCGCGGCCACCACCCACCAGACTGCCTTCAACGAAGGGCAGACCTGCATCGACTGCCACAAGGGACTCGCGCACGCCTTGCCGGCCATCGAGCAGCATATCGGCGCGCCCAAGGTCGGCGCGTATGATCCGCCGGCCGTGATCAAGGCATCGGAGCCGGTGAGCAAGGCAGCCGATCCGGCAGAGAGCAAGGCGCCCGAACCGGCGGCGAACAAGTAGCGCCATTGCATCGGTGGAACGCGGCGGCGCGACAGCCGGCATTACGGCTGCCGCGTGAATGACTCGCGCAGATCGCCACCCATGGCCTTGCCAGGCTGAAATGGCCTCAAACGCCGCGCCAGTGCTAGAGTGCGTCGTCCGGGAACTTCTCGAAACCTCAAGAAACCTGTCATTCCCGCGAACGCGGGAATGACAGTGATCTTGGAATTTCCGGACTGTTCTTCCCAAGAAGCGGTCGTTCCGGCGAGGGCTGGAATGACGGATTCTTCAGAACTGAGAGTATTCCATTCCTCATTCATTACACCCCGCAATTCACCGCACCGAGAAAGCGTCATGCCCGGATCGAAAACCCTGCTGATCATACTGTTCGCGCTCCATGTCCTCGCCGGCTGCACGTCACTGCCGGCCGATTCGTCCCGCACTGACACGGCCGATATCGTCATTCGCAACGGCCGGGTGATCGACGGCACCGGGAATAGCTGGTTCATCGCCGATGTGGCGATACGCGGCGGCAAGATTGCCGCCATCGGCCGGCTTGATCATTTCACGGCCGCCCGCACCATCGATGCGGCGCGGCAGATCGTCGCACCCGGTTTCATCGACGTGCATGCGCATGTGGAGTTCGGCCTGTTCGACAATCCCACCGCCAACAACTACGTGCACGACGGCGTGACCACGGTGATCACCGGCAACTGCGGCGGCTCCGCGGACAGCCTCGGGGAATTCTTTGCGCGTATCGACCGCGAGGGCACCTCGGTCAACGTCGCGTCGCTGGTCGGGCACAACACGGTGCGCCGCCAGGTGCTGGGGCTCGCCAACCGCGCGGCGTCGGCAGAAGAGCAGGCGCGCATGGAAGCGCTGGTCGGGAGGGGGATGAACCAGGGCGCGGTCGGCCTGTCCACCGG
>JBDTSU010000335.1:0-4258 GCA_039930965.1 Betaproteobacteria bacterium | reverse complement strand
GCCTGCGCCGGGATGACAGTGTCTATTGAGGAGCGGGCACCTCTCGATTTGATTCCCAACCCCAAACGCACCTCAACATCCCCATTGACGCCGCCCCCGCAGCCTCCTATCCTGCGGGTTAACAAACGTATCGTGCAATCCGGGCACAACCAGAAAACGGTCCCGCTCGCACAGGCACTCGCGACATTTCGGGGAGACACATGAAACGTATTGCCTTGCTTGTTCTTATCGCCGTGCACGTAACGTTGGCGCACGCACAGGCTCCTGTCCCCGCGAGTCCCAAGTCTGTCGAGCCACCGCCCACCGAGCGCGGCGCGCAATCCGCTAGCGTGACCCTTGCCATCCGCCCATGGGGTGACGTCTTCGTCGATGACAAGCCCTACGGCATCAGCCCGCCGCTGAAGACGCTCAATCTCACGCCCGGCAAGTACACCATCACCATCAAGAACTCAACCTACGAGAGCCGCACCGAAACGGTGGAACTGAAGACCGGAGACAAACACGCCATTCGTCATGCGTTCACGGATGAGAGGCCGTCAAGCGGCGCGGCGCGGAAAGGCTACTGATCGCCATCGCCGCGTGAAATGTGCGGTGAATGCATCGCCGCCGCTCGGGGTTAGTATCCCGCTGAATCAAATCAACACCGAACCAACCATTCACTCCAGGAGAATCGTTTGTCCGCAGAATATCCCCCGTTCATGTTTGGTTACGGTGTCCTGCCCACCATATTCGCCAAGATCCAGGATCGCGAAGCGCCGGAGACATTCACGCACGACTACCTGCGCTACACGCTTGGTTTCTCCCGCGAATCGGACCGCGCCTTTATCGCGCTGGCCAAGCGCATCGGCCTGCTCACGGCCGATGGCAAGCCGACCACGCTCTATCGCGAATTGCTCAAGCCAAAGCTCGTCCAGGCCGCACTGGCAAAAGCGATGCAATCCGGCTTTGCGGTGCTCTACGCCCGCAATGCCAATGTGCACCAGCTCGACCGCAAGGACCTGGGCGTGCTGGTCGCCGAACTGACGGGGCTGGAGGCGGGGCACGCGACGGCGCGGGCGATCGTTGGGACGTTTCTCGCGTTACGCGACCTGGCAAGTCCGCGTGCCGAGGTGAAGCGGGTCGCGGACCGTCGGAAAGTGGCTGAGAGGCGGCAGGGGCGGTGATGCGCGCAATGCCGAAACCTGCGCAGCGTTGTCTGTCCTGGTGGCGTGCGCTCTGGCCGCTGTTGCTCGTCCTCGCCGCGCCCGTCGCCCGCGCCGACCTTTCGCAAACGATCGAGCGCATCAAGCCATCGGTGGTGGGCGTCGGCACCTTCCTCAAGTTGCGCAGTCCGTCGAATGTATTTGTCGGCACCGGATTCGTGGTCGCCGATGGCCGGCACGTGATCACCAACGCCCACAATGTGGATCGCCCGCTCGACATCGACAAAAAAGAATCGCCGATCGTGCTGGTTTCCAGGGGCGGTGAGCCGCAGCCGCGCGATGCCGTGATTGTGGCCGTCGACAAGCTCCACGATATCGCGCTGCTCAGGTTCAGCGGTGAGCCGATGCCCGCGTTGAAGATCGGCGATTCGGGCATGGTGCGCGAGGGCCGCATGATGGCCTTCACCGGATTTCCCATCGGCATGGTGCTGGGCTTTCATCCGGTGACGCACCGTGGCATGGTATCGGCGATCACGCCGGTGGTGATGCCCGGAATCAACGCCTCGCAATTGAACGCGGCAATGATCGCCCGCCTGCGCGAATCGGCCTACATGGTCTTCCAGCTCGACGGCACCGCCTATCCCGGCAACAGCGGCAGTGCCGTATTCGATCCCGAAGACGGCACCGTCTACGGCATCGTCAACAGCACCTTCGTCCAGGGCACCCGTGAAAACGCCGTCGGCCGCCCCAGCGGCATCACCTATGCGATTCCCGGCAAGTACATCCGCGAAATGCTGTTGAAGGAAAAGGTTCCGGGGTTCGAGTGACGATGGTTTGAGTGACGATGACCACTCGTCACCGCCAGCGTTTTCATCCTCACGCAGGCACAGACCCAACGCCGCTTTCCATCTGAACGAGCAGGTATTTCGCCGGGCAGGTTGGTAAATATGCATTACCCGCCAACCGCCAATCGCCACCCGCGCGGCACGATCCCGCGCCCTGGCAGTTTGTTGAAATTCGAGATTTCACAGCAGGTCGTGGTCATTGCGAGCTACTTCCCTCTTTTCTAAAGAGGGATTGAGGGAGATTTTCGGTCACTTTCTTGGCACAACCACTGAAATCCCTCTCAATCTCCCTTTTCCAAAGGGACAAGTGCCCGTTTAAGAGCACGAAAACTGTGAATACCGAGAATTTCAACAACCTGCCAGGCAACCAACAACTCAATGACGAGCGAATGCGACGTACGACAATCTGTTTGACCCTCTTTGCCGCAATGAACGCGATGCCGTGGATTCCCTGCGCATTCGCGCATGTTGAGAAAGAAAATGCCGCCGCATCGAAGGCCGCCGCATCGAAGGCCGCCGCATCGAAGGCGGCCGATTCGCCTTCAGAGCAAATCGCTTTCCCCGATCTCGATTGCCGGCATCGAAACATGTAGAACGCCATTCGGCGGGCCTCGCAGGCCGAAAACGCCTGAAACACCGCGCCAGTGCTAGAGGCTCAAGTACGGGAATACCTAATGACCCCGTCGTCCCAACGAAGGGGGACACGGGGATCTCGCGATGCCTTGCATCCCGGCAGGTGAACCGGATGGCCATGCCGGGCCGCCCGAGGGAACGAATCCCGTCCGTTCCCTAACATCCAAACTTCCCCGTTCACGCGTCTCACCTCCATTCCTTACATGACGGGAGCCCTTTCGCGCATGAGCAAGCCATTCTCATTTCTACCACTGACCGCGGTGATGTTGATCGTCGTGGCACTCTCCTTCTCTCAAGCCACTTCCGCTGATACGCGCACTCAACAACTGGAAGACCTGGAAATCGCTCGCCGCGAGTATGTGATGGCGAGTCTGGCGTTTTCGCCGGAAGGCCGGCGCAATGCGCTGGCGGTCATCGATCAGGCGAAAGCGCAAGCGGGGACGTTGTCAAACGAAGCCTTCATGATCGCCGCCCTGCGAATTACCGCCTTCGCCGGCAATGCGCACGACTGTTTCAATACCAGCGCGGATAGCTGGTTTCCCGCCACCCGGCTGCCGCTGCGCATGATCTGGTTTGCCGATGCGATGGTGATCGCGCGTGCCGCCCCCGAACACGCCGAGCTGGTGGGCGCGCGCGTAACCGCCATCGACGGAAAGACGCCGGCACAGTTGCTGCCGCGCCTGCGCCCGCTATGGGGTGGCACCGACGACTATCTGCGCTGGAACGCGATGTGGTTTATCGAATTCGGCGGCATGCTGCACGCGCTCGCTGTGGCCCGCTCGCCCGCGGCGCTGACGCTGGACCTGGAATTGACGGATGGCCGCCGTGTGCGGCGCCGCATGCCATTCGTCGCCAGCACGAGTGTGCCCGACGGTATCGGCGCGGTCCGACTCTGGTCGGCGGAGCTGTCGCCGGTGGAACGTGAGCAAGGCTGGCGCGCCGCCACCGATGCGCGGGCCGAGCCGCTGGCGCTGCAACAGGGCGGCGACTATTTCCGCATGGCACCCCTGCCGGAATTCGACGCGCAATATGTGCAGTTCCGCGCGAACTCCACGGCAGACGCGCACGGGATGGAGATCGCGCCCTTCGTGCAACGCGTGCGCGAGGCGCTCCGCGCCGCGCCGCCACGAAACCTGGTACTGGATTTACGCTTCGATATTGGCGGCGATATCGGCCAGACACGCGACCTGATCCGCGATCTGGCCGGCATGACTCCCGGCCACATCCATGTGCTCATCGGCCCGTACACGTTCTCCGCGGGCATCGTCTCCGCCGCGGCGATGAAGCACGACGGCGGCGCGCGCGTGACCGTCGTCGGCGAGGACGTGGGTGATCGATTGCGGTTCTGGTCGGAAGGCGAGAATGCGTGCCTGCCGAATTCACGCTACTGCCTGCGCGTCACCAACGGCCTGTGGGACCTGACGCGCGGCTGCGCGCAGCACGCCGGGTGTTACGGCGATGCCTTCGACGCACGTGTCGATTCACTGGCGCCACTGCGCGCGGCGTTCACGGCGGATGCGTGGCTCAAACACCGGGATCCGGCCATGGAGGTGGTCAGGCAGCATTACGCGTCGATCAACAAATAGGCAGCGTGGGTGCGCTCGCTCCCTCCCACCTCCCCCTTTCAAAATAGGGGAA
>JBDTSU010000334.1:0-4258 GCA_039930965.1 Betaproteobacteria bacterium | reverse complement strand
ACCGACATCGGCTGGGGCCACCAGATCCGCTCCTACGTCCTGGACCAGTCGCGTATCAAGGATTTGCGCACCAACTATGAAACCGGCAATACGCAGAAAGTGCTGGATGGACACCTCGATGAGTTCATCGCGGCCAGCCTGAAGCAGGGGGTGTGATGAAAGTGGGCCTCGTCCTGGCGCTGACCATTGCCGTCACCGGGCAGGTGCTGTATCACGTCACGCAGAAGAGCGTCGCGCCTGGCGCGCACCCGATCGTCTCATTGGTGATCTTCTACCTGGTGGCCGCGTTGGCGACCTTGCCCTTGTTCTGGCTGTTGCCGATGGCAGACACGCTGGCCACCGAGATGCGCAAACTCAATTGGGCCGTGGCCGGCGTGGCCGTCAGTATCGTATTCATTGAAATCGGCTTCCTGCTTGCTTACCGCGCCGGCGGCGAACTCTCCACCGCATTTGTCACCACCGCGGCCGTCGTTGCCATTTGCACGCTGGCAATCGGCGCGCTGTTCTTCAGCGAGACGATTTCAATCGCCAAAATCGGCGGCGTCGCACTGTGCCTCGCCGGCATCGGCCTGATCAGCGTCAAGACCGCATAAATTCAATCCCTCCCACACACCGACTGAAAATCATGTCCGACAAAGACAGCAATCCACCGGGCCTGGCGCCCGAGCCGCCAGACGAGAACCACGTCATCGCCGAGCGCCGGGAGAAGCTGAAGGCCCTGCGCGCGATCAGTCCCGATGGCATCGCGTTCACCAACGACTACCGCCCCGAGCACGCGGCCGCCGGATTGCACGCGGCGCACGGCGCGAAATCGAAAGAGGAATTCGAGGCCGGCACGCACATCGACGTCAAGGTCGCCGGGCGCATCATGCTCAAGCGGCTGATGGGCAAGGCGGCATTCGCTACCATCCAGGACGCTTCCGGCCGTATCCAGCTGTATGTGACGCTGAACGAAATCGGCGAAGCCGCCATGGACGCATTCAAACGTTATGACATCGGCGATATCGTCGGCGCCGAGGGCTACCTCTTCCGGACCAAGACCGGCGAATTGTCGATTCATGTCAAGGCGATTCGCCTCATCACCAAATCGATTCGGCCACTGCCGGAAAAATTCCATGGCCTGACCGACACCGAACAGCGCTACCGCATGCGCTATGTCGATTTGATCATGAGCCCCGAGGTGCGCGAGACGTTTGTGGTCCGCTCGAAAATCGTCCAGACCATGCGCGACTTCATGGTCAAGGCAGGCTATCTTGAAGTCGAGACACCGATGATGCATCCCATCCCCGGCGGCGCGGCGGCAAGGCCGTTCAAGACCCACCACAACGCGCTGGACATGGAACTGTACCTGCGCATTGCGCCGGAACTCTACCTGAAGCGCCTGGTGGTCGGCGGATTCGAGCGGGTGTTCGAGATCAATCGCAACTTCCGCAACGAAGGCATCTCGGTCCGCCACAACCCCGAGTTCACCATGATGGAGTTCTATATCGCCTGGCGCGATTACGAGCACCTGATGCAGTTCACCGAGGACATGTTCCGCGATATCGCGACCAGGGTGCTGGGCAAGACGCGGGTGAATTATCAGGGCGTCGAGATCGATTTCGGCAAGCCGTTCGATCGCCTGACCATGGTCGAGGCGGTCAGGAAATACGCGCCCGAACTGGCCGGCATCGATTTCAGCGACGCGCCGACCCTGATCAAGCACATTCGCGCCAATGGCGAGAATGCGCGGGAGACCGACACCATCGGCACGCTGCAACTTAAGCTGTTCGAGGCAGCCGCCGAATCGAAACTGATCCAGCCGACTTTCCTGATCGCCTATCCGGCGGAGACGTCGCCGCTGTCGCGCCGCAACGACAAGAACCCGGCCATTTGCGACCGGTTCGAATTGTTCATCGCGGGACGCGAAATCGCCAATGGCTTCTCGGAACTGAACGATCCGGAAGACCAGGCCGAGCGCTTCATGGATCAAGTCAGGCAGAAAGAAGCCGGCGATGCCGAGGCCATGCATTACGACGCAGACTATGTACGGGCACTCGAATACGGCTTGCCGCCGACGGCCGGCGAAGGCATCGGCATCGACCGCCTGGTGATGCTGCTGACCGACAGCCCCTCGATCCGCGATGTCATCCTGTTCCCGCAACTGCGCGCTAGCGATGTGGAGCGCTAGCCTGCATATTTCATGGGTCGGCCCCTTTTCGTTACGATTTTCACTCTTGCAACGGTCATCTTTGTGAAATCCAATTTGTACTTCGTACTCCGCCGGGCCTGCGCACTCGATAGCGGGTCCCTGGCCGGCGCTTTTCCGTTCTCTTCCCGTGGCATGGCTCGCCATGCCGTGGTCAGTCGAACGAAAAATCGCTCGCCCATTGACCCCGAAAGCCGCTGCATCGGCTTTCGGTTCAACGGGCGCGGCGCATGCGCCGCGAATTCCCCGTTTCACCTCGTCGAGCGCGCCCCCATGAAATATGCAGGCTAGGCTACAGGCGGTAAACCAATGTCTGGCTGAAGCGTTATGGCTTGGAAATGGCGTGCTTTCGCCGGTGCTATCATTGCTCAGAGGTTCAATTTCCCGAAAGGAATCGGCATGAAAATGACAAGAGTACTTTTGCTGGCCGCTGCCCTGTTTGCGGCCAACGGCGCGTTCGCCGCGTGCAACAACTGTGGGGTCGTCACCGACATGAAAACGGTTCAGGTCAAGGGTGAAGGCACAGGCTTGGGCGCTGTTGCCGGCGGCGTACTCGGCGGCGTGCTCGGCCATCAGGTCGGCAGTGGACGTGGCAAGGACGTGGCGACGGTGGCGGGTGCGGCGGGCGGCGCCTACGCCGGCCATCAGGTCGAGAAGAATTCCAAGTCCAAGACCCAGTACCAGGTCATCGTCAAACTGGAGACCGGTGAATCACGCACCTTTACTTACAACGCCGAGTCTGCCTACCGGGTCGGCGACAAGATCAAGATTGTCAATAACAAGCTGACGCGGCAGTAAGCGTTTTGCAGATTCAAGAAAAGCCCGCATGATGCGGGCTTTTTTCTGCTTTGCAAAGTCGGCAAAAGTTTGGTGGCCAGTTCCATTGACTACTGAGGGAACCCCTCGAAACCTCAAATTTCTGTGAGATGACCTCAAGCACCGGGGCGGCTCTCCGGACACTTTCGGTCTGCAACCCGCACCAGTGCTCGATTATTTCTGGATTTCTCCCTTAAACGCGGGATCACCGACGCCTCGCATGCCGGGTCATGCCGGTGCGCACCTTGCCATCACGCGCGCTCGATTTCCCGCCACATCAATATCTCATCTGCCTCGATTTGATTGGCCAAATGATTGCCGGGCGGTGGCGGCGAGAATTCGAGACACTCAAGTAAACGCAGGGAGCGAAGGTTCGAATGCTTCAGCACAGCGGTCAGGCGACGGACGCGGTAATGGCGGACGAGTTCGGTAATCATCGCGTCCACTGCCCGTCGCGCCAGGCCGCGGCCCCAGTAACGGCTGGACAAGATGTAGGCGATTGCCGCGCGGCTGTCCGGGTACACCGTTGCCTGGACGAATCCGATGAGTTCCCCAGTCGCGAGGCGGATGACCCAATTGAGCCATTGCTCCCTGCCGTCCGAGGACATCCGCGACTCAAGCGCCGCGAAACGCGCCCGCAAGGATTGCACGGACGCAGGTGGCTGGTTCTCGAATTGGTAAATCCGCAGGTCGCTGAGGACCGCGAACATTTCCTCGGCATGCAGCGCGGTCTGCGGCTCGAGCGTGATGCTGCCGGCGTGAATGATGTGCATGGGGGCGCGGCAATGACTACTCAACGTCCGGTGGCAATGCCAGGCGCCAAAACCGGGGTGCCGGTCACGCCGGACGCTTCGCCATCAATGCCCACACGCCTGCGGCGGCCAGCAGTGAGCCGCCGGCAACATGGAATCGCCGCAGCGCCCGCGGCGACGCCAGCAGCCGGCGCGCGGCAACGGCAAAGAATGCATAAAGGCCCGCGTTGAGCGTGGCCATGGCCACGAATGTGCTGGCCATAATCCACAGCTGCCGGGCGGGCTCGGCATGCGGATCGACAAACTGCGGCAGGAACGCAACAAAGAACACGATTCCTTTAGGATTGAGCGCCGTTACCAGCCAGGTATTGGCGAACAGCCGCCAGCGCGATCCCGGCGCCGGCGGTGTCGCCAGTTCCGCCGACGTCATGCCCGCGCGCAGGAGCTTGATGCCGAGATAAAGCAAATAAAATCCGCCGGCCAGCTTGACCAGCATGAACAG
>JBDTSU010000333.1:0-4264 GCA_039930965.1 Betaproteobacteria bacterium | reverse complement strand
CCTGCTTCGATTGGCACGTCAATGGTCTGTGGCCGGAATCCCCAATGCAACACGCGAAAACCTTGTCGCCATTTCTTCCCGTGACTCAACTGGCAACGACGGCAACGCTTTCGACATGGCGGCATCATGAGTGAGCAAAAAGCAACAAATTGCACCGCTTTATCGCGTTTCGAAACCGCCGCGAAAGGTGTCATCGCGATCGCGTGGAGATTCGCCACGCACAGTCACACTCGCGATGTTCGGGCGTCCGGCCTGCCACGCGTCGCGACAACGGACACATTCGCAACCGTGCGCAACCGATACAAGCGGGCATCTCTGTTGCATGCATGCAACATGGCGTGAACAATTTGGTGAGGGCGCGTCGACCAGCGCCACATGACGTAAAACTCAAGCACCGGCGCGGCCGCTGGCGCGAAAATGCCCGGTGAGGCGCGTCAAATGGCGATCTTCACCGGGCACCCCGAATCCGGTGGGCGCCGCGGTTTTACGACACTGCTATCATCTGCCCACAATAAACAGGAGGAGATTTCCGTGCTGACTGCCCTCGACACGATCGTGCCCCAACGATATTGGGCATGGATGCTTTGCGCCATCCTGTCTATCGCGAGCATATTGCTTTCCGCGCTGTCTCCGTGGTGGACCTGGCCGGCGCTGGCCTTCGGCGCGCTGACGCTGGTCGGGTATATCGATTACACCCAGGACCGGCAGGCGATCCGCCGCAATTATCCGGTGGTGGCGCACTTCCGTTTCTTCTTTGAACATTTCCGCCCGGAAATTCGCCAGTACTTCCTGGAGGCCGACACCGAGGAGCTGCCGTTTTCGCGCGCGCAGCGCTCGATCATCTATCAGCGCGCAAAGGGCGTGGCCGACAAGCGGCCGTTCGGCACCCAGCTCAATGTGTACCAGCCGCAATACGAATGGATCAATCATTCGATGGCGCCGTCCGACATCGCCAGCCACGATTTCCGCATTACCATCGGCGGCCCCGATTGTCGGCAACCTTACGCCGCAAGCGTGTTCAATATCTCGGCGATGAGTTTCGGCGCGCTCTCGGCCAATGCCATCCTGGCGCTGAACGAAGGCGCGAAACGCGGCAAGTTCTATCACGATACCGGCGAGGGCTCGATCTCACGCTACCACCGCCAGAACGGCGGTGACCTGGTGTGGGAAATCGGTTCGGGTTATTTCGGCTGCCGCAACCAGAATGGCGGATTTGACGAAGAAGCGTTCAAGGTCAACGCCGCCTCCGAACAGGTGAAGATGATTGAAATCAAACTGTCGCAGGGCGCCAAGCCCGGCCACGGCGGCGTGCTGCCCGGCCCGAAAGTTACCCGCGAAATTGCCGAGGCGCGCGGCGTGCTGGTGGGGGTGGATTGCATTTCGCCCGCGAAGCACTCTGCTTTCTCGACGCCCATTGAAATGATGCAGTTCGTTGCCAGACTGCGGGAATTGTCGGCAGGCAAGCCGGTCGGCATCAAACTCGCCATTGGCCACCCCTGGGAATGGTTCGGCGTCGTGAAGGCGATGCTGCACACCGGCATCACGCCCGACTTCATCGTTGTCGACGGCGGCGAGGGCGGCACCGGCGCGGCACCGCTGGAATTCACCGACCACGTCGGCGCGCCCATGCGCGAAGCGCTGATGCTGGTGCATAACACGCTGGTCGGGGTGAACCTGCGCGAGCGTATCAAGATCGGTGCCTCGGCCAAGATCGTCACGGCCTTCGACATTGCCCGCACCATCGCCATGGGCGCAGACTGGTGCAACTCGGCGCGCGGCTTCATGTTCGCGCTGGGGTGCCTGCAGGCGCAAACCTGCCATACGGGACACTGCCCGACCGGCGTGACCACCCAGGACCCGAAGCGGATGCGCGCGCTGGTGGTACCGGACAAGTCCGAGCGCGTGTTCCAGTTTCACGAAAGCACGCTCGATGCGCTGAAGGAGTTGCTGGCCGCCGCCGGCCTCACGCATCCCGATCAGCTCGGCCCTGAACACGTCATCCGCCGCGTCTCGTCGACCGAAGTCCGGTCACTGGCGGCACTGCACACCTGGGCCAAGCCGGGGGAGCTGCTGACCTCGGTCACCGACCTGCCGGCGTTCAAGGTGTTCTGGGAGGTCGCGCGCGCGGACTCATTCGTCGCGCCGGCGCATGTCCTGTCGATGCACGGCTTAAAGGTCCAGTAGGGCGCGCCGCTCCGATTGCGCCCGCGGCGGCGTTCCATCGCGAATTCACGGGCATTCATCGCAAACTGCGTCCAGCGGCCGGACTTTGGGGCAGAATGTGCCGCATTCACTCACCTGCACTAACTTAAGGAAGCTCTGATTAAGTTGAGTTCTAAGCCAGACTAGGCGCGAGTGCAAAAATATCGACGCCGCATATGTTTGATATGCAAGGAGATATTTTTGTACGAGCAACAACGTATGGCGACGAAATCGACTTAATCAGAGCTTCCTCAACTTATACCGGAGCCCCACCATGTTTGATCGCCTGTCGCGCAGTTGGCAACTTGTCAAAGCCAGCGGATCGGTGCTGATGGACGACAAGGAGTTGCTGGTATTTCCGCTGATTTCATCCATTGCCACGCTATTCGTAGTGGCCTGTTTCGCGCTGCCGGCTATCGGCATGGGCGCGCTCGATGGGTTGTCGGTCCGCCATGGCACCATATCGACCGGCGCCTATGTGCTCGGATTCCTGTTCTACCTGTGCCAGTACTTCGTGATCTTTTTCTTCAATGCCGCGCTGGTCGGTGCTGCCATGATGCGACTGGATGGCGGCAATCCCGGGGTCGGTGACGGTCTGCGCATTGCCTCGTCGAAGGCCGGCAGCATTCTTGGCTATGCGTTTATCGCCGCGACGGTCGGCATGATCTTGCGTGCGATCCAGCAACGCGTCGGCTTCATCGGCAGGATCATCGTCGGCCTGCTGGGGGTCAGCTGGACGATGGCAACCTTCCTGGTCGTGCCGGTACTGGTGGCACGCGATGTCGGCCCGGTGGACGCGGTAAAGGAAAGTGCTGCGATGCTGAAAAAGACCTGGGGTGAAAATGTCATCGGCCAGGCGGGCCTGGGCGTGGCGTTCGCGCTGATCCAGTTTTCCGTGATCATCTGCGGTGCATTGCTGGTGATCGCCGCCGCCTTCACCCAAAACGCGGCCCTCATCGTCCTGACCGTGGTGCTGGCGATTGCGGCGGTCATCGTGACCGCGTTGATCCACAGTGCGCTTTCCGGGATCTACGCCGCGGCACTGTATCGCTACGCGAGCGATGGCACACCGACGCAGGGCTTCGATCCCAACGCGCTGCAGCTGGCGTTCGCGCCGAAGCGGTAGGCAGGATTGATGCACCAGTCGTTGATTATCGGCACGGCCGACGGACAAACGAATCGAGCAGCCAGGTCCACGGAGGTCGAAGGGAACTCAAGCACGGGCGGGGGTGTTCCCGCCCAAATGGTCGGAACACCGCGCCAATTGTGCCTTTATCGGCATCACGCTGAAATGCGCGCGGTGCGTGTAACCTAGAAGGCCTTCCTGTTTCGATAGCCTCATACATCATGAATCGCACCGAACACGATACCTTCGGCGCCATCGAAGTCCCGGGCGAATGCCTGTGGGGCGCGCAGACACAGCGCTCCCTCGAGCATTTCCGCATTTCCACGGAGCGCATGCCGGAGGAATTGCTGATGGCGCTCGCGGAAGT
This sequence comes from Betaproteobacteria bacterium, assembly GCA_039930965.1. Classification (GTDB taxonomy): domain Bacteria; phylum Pseudomonadota; class Gammaproteobacteria; order Burkholderiales; family Usitatibacteraceae; genus UKL13-2. The sequence continues at coordinate 569 of JBDTSU010000333.1, read as the reverse complement.
GAAGCGCGCCTGTGCGGCGGTAAATCGCGATCTGCAACGGCTGCCGCCCGACAAGGCCGCCGCCATCATCACTGCGGCTGACGAAGTCCTGGCCAAGCAGCACAAGGCAGAATTTCCGCTGTCGGTCTGGCAGACGGGCTCGGGCACGCAAACCAATATGAACATGAACGAGGTGCTGGCCAATCGCGCATCCGAACTGCTCGGCGGCGGACGCGGCAGCGAGCGTCTGGTACACCCTAATGACGAGGTCAACCTTGGCCAATCGTCCAACGACATTTTTCCGACGGCGATGCATGTGGCCGCGACCACCGCGGTGACAAGGTGCCTGTTGCCGGCGCTCGAGGTGCTGAAAGCGACGCTCACCCAGAAATCGCTGGACTTTGCCGATGTCATCAAGATCGGTCGCACCCATTTGCAGGATGCGACGCCGTTGACGCTGGGCCAGGAGCTGTCCGGCCATGTCGCGCAGCTCGATCATGCTGAGCGCATCATTGCCACCTCGCTGGCCGGCACCTGCCAGCTCGCGGCCGGCGGCACTGCCGTCGGCACCGGCCTCAACACGCCGGCGG
>JBDTSU010000332.1:0-4273 GCA_039930965.1 Betaproteobacteria bacterium | reverse complement strand
ATCGCTCGCCCATCAACCCATTCTCGAACGCGCCTCCATGAAATATGCAGGCTAGTCGTTGCCGGCGTGCTAACCTTTTTCGGGCCCATCCGTCTAAGGTTGCATGTTCGCCTTCCTTCAATCCGCGCCGCGGCTGGATGAGTTCCATACCGTCCTGAACACCGGCAGCGGGCGCTGGTACAACGCCTGCCTGCGCATCACCCGGGACGCCGATCTGGCGGAAGACGCGGTGCAGGAAGCACTGCTCAAGGCCTGGGGACAGCGCAGCACTTTTCGTGGTGCCGCCGAACTGGATACCTGGATTCACCGCATTGCGCTCAACGCCGCCATCGACCTGATGCGCCGCCGCCGGCCGGAGGGGGATGAGGCAGACCCGGACTTGCAGATGGCGGCACCCACGTCATCCCCGGACCACCAGTACGCCAATCGCGCGCTGGGCCACGACCTGACCGCCGCCATGCAGCATCTGACGGAGATGGAGCGGCAGAGTTTCCTGCTCAAGCATCTCGAGGGCTGGCGCCTCGACGAGATCGCCGGCAGTCTCGGTACCAGCGTCAACAACACCAAGCAGGCGCTGTTTCGCGCGGTCCGCAAGTTGCGTGGACACATGGATGAATGGCGAGGTGACGCATGATTTCCGACGACAAACTCCTTCTCTATCACTACGCAGACGGCCTCGACGCCGCGGAACGGCAGCATATCGGCGCGGCGCTGGCGGCACAACCCGGCCTCGCGGCACGCCTGCAGAACATGATCGCGCAGCTCGACGCCGCCGCCGCGGTGGCGGAGGTGCCGGTGCCGGTGTCCGCGCAACAGCGCTGGCAGTCGAGCCTGGCCCGCGTCGCGCGGCAGGGCTTGCCGGAAGCGCACGGCGCGGGCAGGTTGCGACTCGCCGCATTCGGCTGGCTGGCCGGCGCGGCCGCCTTGGGCGTGGTACTGCTGGTTACCAGCGTCGGCCTGGGAATTTATTCCACGCGCGGCACGCTGCCCGGACTGGCGGTGGATGCACCGATCGCGATTGCCGCGAACTCGCTCGATGCATCGCGCTACGAGCGCGGACTGCAATGGCATCTTGCCCAGACCGAGCAACAACTGGCCGGCCTGGGTGCCGTCAGCGGCGAAGAGCGGCTGCGGCAGATCGACAAGATCATTGCGCAGAACCGGCTCTATGCCATGGCTGCGGACCGTGCCAACGAGGCGCGTCTGGCACGGGTGCTGCGGTCGTTCACGCCCATCCTCGAAAGCCTGACCGAGGATCGTGCCGGCAGCGGCGAGTTTGAAGGCGGACTCGCCCAACTGAATTTCGAATTGAAAGTCATGCAGGCACGGCTGGCTACCGCCACCACCGCGCCCGGTCAGGTTCTGGCGCTTTAATTTCAGGAGAAAATCATGCAACCATTCAACGCCCTGTTCGCTTCGCTGCTGTTCATGAGTAATGCGGCACTTTCCGAGTCGGCGCCAGAGGTGCCTGCCGTGCCCGCATTGCCCGAATTACCGGTCATCATCGCGCAGCGTCACGCGGACGGCGCGCGTGCCCAGGCGGAAGACGCCCGGCGCGATGCGCGGCGCGCGCCCACCGAGGAGGAGGCACTGGCGCTGGCGGCGATGGAGGGGTTGATGCAGCAACCCGCGCCGCGCGTTCTGCCGATACTCCGGAAAGTGTTGTCCGGCTCGCAAAGCACGCTGGTCAAGCAACGCGCCCTGTTTGTGCTGAGCCAGATTGATGAACCCGAGGCGCAGACGTTGTTGCTCGAGGTCGCGCGCTCGGCGGACGGCTCGCTGCGCCGCGAGGCGATTCGCAATATCGGCATCGGCGGCAACGCCAAGTCATTGACCGGCTTGCAGGAGATTTACGGCAGTGGCGACGCCACCTTGAAGAAACAGGTGCTTGAGGCGTGGCTGATTGCCGGGCGCAAGGCCGAGGTCTATCAGGCGGCACTGAATGCCAAGACCGACGCCGAGGCGAACAGCGCGATCCGCACCCTTAGCGTGATGGGCGCGGTGGATGAATTGCGCAAACTGGGCGACACGCAAAAGCATGGCCGCAGCCTGCTCGAGGCTTACGCGATTTCGGGTGATCTCGCCAGCCTGCGCAAGATTGCCGACGGGCCGGGTGACGTGGCAGTGCGCAGCGAAGCGGTACGGCGCATCGGCATTGTCGGCACGGAACCGGCGCGCAACGCGCTGCGTGACATCTACACCGCCAGCACACAACCGCAGATCCGGGACGCTGCGTTGCACGGCATGCTGATCGGCGGCGATCAACAAGGCGTGCTGGCCCTGTATCGCGCCGCAAAGACCACCGATGAAAAACGTGTCCTGCTGCGCACCCTGTCGATAATGGGCGGCGACGCTGCCTTGCAGGCCATCGATGCGGCGCTGGAGGCAAAGAAATGAACCGCGCTGCGCGCTTTTGCGTGCGCCTGGCCGGGCTGACGGGCCTGTGCCTCGTCACCGCCGTGCCGATGGTTGCGCCTGCCGCGTCAGTGGGGCTGGCGTTGCCGCGTGACGGCTGGATCAGCTGGCAAATTCAGGCGGTCGCCGATGCGCCCGACTGGTGTTGCTGGGGTGATGGCCGGCATCGTGGCGATTCCGGCCGCCAGGCGTGCCCGCTCGATGGAAAGGATTACGGCTACGGCCGCCGTGGCCAGGAAACGACCGACGCGGTGCGCCTCTATGCCCGTTTCGCCGACGGAAAGCTCGAGCGTTTGCGAACGCTGGCCGCGAGTTGTCCGGTGACCGCGCTGAGCGCGATAGGCCATCGGGACAACATCACGGTCGATGAAAGTGTCCGCTGGCTGGTCAGCCTGGTCGCGCCGGGCGCCGCCGCCGATTCATCCCGGGGCCGGGGACTGGGCGGCGACGCCATGGCGGCATTGGCCATGCACCGCGGCAACACCGCGCGCGATGCGCTGGCCGCCATCGCGCGCAAGGACGTCCAGGCGAAGAATCGCCGCGATGCCCTGTTCTGGCTGACGCAAGTGCGTGGCAACGAGGGTGCCGAGATCGTCGCGCCGATCATGTTCGACGATGCCGACGCGAAGGTGCGCGAGCACGCCGCGTTCGCGATCTCGCAATCGGCATGGCCGAACGCCGTGGCCCACCTGATACGCCAGGGCAACAGCGACCGCGAGAAGCGGGTGCGCTCGCAGGCGTGGTTCTGGCTTGCGCAGACAAAATCCGCGGAGACCGAAACGGCGATTCGCGCCGCGCTGAAAAATGAGCCCGAACGGCAGGTGCGCGAACAGGGCATCTTCGCGCTCTCGCAACTCCCGAACGATCGCGCCGCGCGCGCCCTGATCGCGGTCGCGGAAGACAAGTCGCTGCCGCGTGAAGAGCGCAAGAAAGCCGTGTTCTGGCTGGGACAGATGACATCCGATTCGGCGGTGACGTATCTGGACCGGCTGTTGACAGCAACCGCGCCGAAATGACGGTGAACGCAGCGGCGCTACTTTCCTTCGCGCCAGCGCGCATACGTCATGCGCGCAAGATTGAACCGGTCGGTGGTCCGGCAGTAAAAGTACGGCGAGCCCAGCCGGCCGACCGGGGCAAAGCCATTGATGTGCATGCGCTCGCCCAGCAAGTGATCGGCGACATGGAACATCACGACCTCACCGATGAAGAAGGTGTAGAGCCCGAGCGCCTGGCGGCTGTGCAACCTGCATTCCAGGCTTACCGGCGATTCCGCAACCCGCGGCACCGACACGCGCAACGACTCCCGCACCTGCAGCCCGGCCGCCGTCAATTCGCTTTCGTCTGGCGGAAATTCGGCGGCGGAAATATTCATTGCCGCGAGCAGCTCCTCGGTCACCATGTTCACCACGAATTCGCCGCTCGCCGAAATATTCCGCGCCGTGTCTTTCATCCTGCCGTCGTCCAGGTTGCCAATGCTGATGAAAATGTAGAGCGGGTTGCTGCCCACGGCATTGAAAAAGCTGAACGGCGCCAGATTGATCACGCCCTGCGGATCCTGCGATGTTACCCATGCGATCGGCCGCGGAATCACCAGGTTGGTCAGCAATTTGTAGTTGTCGATGGCGGAGTTGGCAGTCGGATCGATGTGCATGGCGGGCCCCGTATAGTCGCGTCTGGATGACGGTTCAAAACTAGTGGCTTGTAACAGCCAATTCGGAATTGAAAGGCACGTCTGGTCGAGCCGGATGCACGAAGCGAGCCGCGCCGAAGTGCCGTCGCGACTTCGCAAGGTGAGCGACACCGCAGCCGGCCGGCCAGACGTGCAAGGCAGTTTCGAATTGGCTGTTACAGGCCACTA
>JBDTSU010000331.1:0-4276 GCA_039930965.1 Betaproteobacteria bacterium | reverse complement strand
GTGGGTAGGTGCTGGCAGCGTTGGCTGCGTTCATGTGCCGGCCGAGAACGGCAGCTTGGCGACCTCGCCGCAAGCGGCAAGCGCCAACGCCACGCAGATTGTTAGCGGCGCGAGCGAATGCAGTCGCCCGCATTCGCCGATCGCACCGGAGCACACCGTCAAATCTTGCCCAACAACAACAGCACGATGAGGATGATCACCACCAGGCCCAGGCCGCCACTGGGACCGTAGCCCCAACTTTTGCTGTGCGGCCAGCTCGGCAGGGCGCCGACCAGAAACAGGACCAGAACGATCAACAGTATCAATCCTATGCTCATTTGATTCTCCTTTAGTTCGTGAATTGGGGCCGGGTGCCCTCCATGAAACCGTCGCCCTCACCCCGAACCTGGCGACGCCAACGCCGCCCACAACCACCGCACGATATTGAATCCAGAATGTTGGCGAATAAATTGTGAAGTCCCGGGCTAAAACGACGCGTAGGAGATTTTCCTGATCGGCCGTAGGGAAAGGGCCCGAATGCGGAAGATGCGGCGAATTCGAGCGACCTGGCGTTGTCATTCCCGGTGGCAGTGGGTCAGCAATATGTCCGGCAGCGCACAGATTGGCCAGGGGACCTTGGATTAGCGTCGCAATGCGGGGCCGGGGCTCACCCGCCGCTGGCTCAGCCCCTTGGCAACCGCGTTTTCAGCCCCGAGGAATCAACCCATGAATGTCTGTCAATTGATGTCCGTTTTCTGTAGGCACCCATCGTGTCAGCGGTAATCGAGATTCGCAAGGGTCAGGCACCGGCGCCGCTGGCCCGCGCCGAATTCGGTGCGCGCTTTCGCGCCTCGTTTGTCGATCCGGCGTTCCGCGCAGAAGTCCTCCATTGCGCGCCTTGAAGAAATCGCCTGGCGGGCTTATATCGAGGGTCGCAAGGCGCCTTTCACGCAGAAGGCCGGCCCGGCGTTTGTCGACCCGGACTACGAATTGTCCACTGAGTGGCTTGCCACCAGGCAGCGAATTGACGACGCGCAACGGCGCGCGGCCGACCCGGCGGCCCTGTCCCGGGTGTTGCTGATCTGCGGTTCGGCGCGCAACGACGGCACCTGCCCCGGGGAAATCTCCAAGACGTTTCGATTATTGACGCTCGCCCGCGAAACGCTGGAAGAAGCCGGCATGATGTTTGATGTGCTGGACTTGAGCCTGCTTACCTCCGACTATGGCCGCAAGATCCACCCCTGCAAAGGCTGCGTGTCGACGGCGATGCCGCTTTGCCACTGGCCATGCAGTTGCTACCCGAACCATGCACTCAACCAGACCAACGACTGGATGGCGGAGATATACGAGCGCTGCACCGCTGCCCATGCGGTGATCATCGTGACGCCGGTGTATTGGTACCAGAGTCCGAGCCCCTTGAAGCTGATGATTGATCGCCTGGTGTGCGCCGATGGCGGGAACCCCGACCAGACCTCAACGTCGGGCAAGAAGGCCGGCAAGGCAAAAGCGCTTGAGATGGCCGGCTGGGACTATCCGCAACATCTGGCCGGCCGCGCCTACGGGTTGATCGTTCACGGCGATGTCGCGGGTATCGACGAGTCGCGCCGCGCGCTTTCAGACTGGCTTGACTGGATAGGATTCATCGACGCGGGTGCCGCCGCGCGGCTGGATCGCTATATCGGCTACTACCAGCCGTACGCGACCAGTCACGAAGCGCTCGATCGCGATGAACCGGTGCAGGAAGAAGCGCGCAATGTCGCGCGCGCGGTTGCGAAAGCCGTCATCGAATTGCGTGCCGGCCGGCTCCAGGCAGTGCAATCACACCTGCCGCGGCCGAGAGCAAAGTAAGCTGCCCTCGGCGAAGTCGCCCGCAGGCACGTCCTCCTGCGAATACGCGAGAAAGTGCCGGCACAGATATACGCCGGAGTATGCGTGTGCTGTTTTGGTCGCCGCTGCAGCCTTGGGTGCGGGACCCAGACCCTGCTTCTTGAGGACGACGCGGTTCCCCGTCATTTCCCTACTTCAGCTCACGTCTCCCGCCTACCCGTCCCGGCTGGGACAACGCGTAGGCTGGTTGCTGACAGGTTGGTCAGTCCAACCGTCTCTCATCCTAACCATCTCAGGAGTATGAAAATGAATGTATCGAAGAGACTTGCATTGTCTGCGGCAGTTATCTCGGCCGTGGGCGTGATCGGCTTCAGCTATGCGGAATCCATTAACTACCGGTATCCTGATAACACCCAGCAGAGTCAAAGCGACGCGGCACTACCGTGTCAACCGGGGCCTTATAACCCGCATCTGGCGAACTCGCCAAGGGCAGGCGCCAATGGCACCATCGGTGTCAGCACCGATTGCGCCACGCCTGGCAATACCGCTGTACAGGTGCAAACCAGTGCCGCGCCAGTCGAACAGCAAGCACCGGTGTATACCGCGGCGCAGGACACCCCGCCAAGCAATACCGTCGTGGTGTCGAATACCGAACAGTCCGATGTCTACCGCACTGCATCGAACGACGTTAGCCCCATGGCTGACGAACGTGAGCCCCGCGCAGACCGAAATTGATCCTCGCCGCGCGCATACGAGTCGCGCCACACGTTGCGGTAAGCCACCCTTGGCGGACGTGATGCAATGATCAAGGGAAACGTTCACGGCTCGTCGCCGGTTTCCACGCGCTCGCGCATGCGCGCAGGAGCCCGGCGATGGTTGTTTGCAGGCGCGGCGGGTCTCGCGATCTTCAGTGCGCTTCACTTCAGCAGCGGGCGAACGGTCATTGCGGCGTCGACCGCGAAGCCGGCCCAAGTGGTCGCGACCGGTGCTGTGCCCCCTCCTGCAATGACCGCGCCATTTCGTATCGCTGATTTCGGCGGCGAGAAGCCCTCACCGGATGCGCGACACGTGGCGGACTGGATCGCCGATTCAGGCAACAATGCCGGCATGGACTTCATCATTGTCGACAAAAATTTCGCCCGGGTATTTACCTTTGATTCCGCGGCTCGCCTTCTCGGTGCGAGCCCCGTCCTGCTGGGCTCCGCGAGGGGCGATGAGTCGGTTCCGGGCATTGGCTCGCGGCCGATTGCCCAGGTGCGTCCATCGGAACGCACCACTCCGGCCGGCCGCTTTGTCGGGGAGCGTGGCCGCAACGCGCTCGGTGAAGACGTCGTCTGGGTAGACTACGACGCCGCTGTCTCCATGCACCGCGTTCGTGCCACAAATGCGAAGGAGCACCGCCTTGAGCGGCTGGCAACAGCGACGATCGACGACAATCGCATTTCCTACGGCTGCATCAACGTGCCCGTGGTCTTTTATGAGAGCCACATCCGTCCGCTGTTCGCGACCCGCCGTGCGTTGGTGTATGTGCTTCCCGAGGTCAAGAGCGCGCAGCAGGTATTTGGCTCCTATGATGTCGCCGCGGCACACATGCGCGCCGTGCACTGATCTTTGCGCGCGTCCGAAACCCGCCGCGTATCCCACTTAGCCCGCTTATCCCGCCTATGTACCGGCAACTTCCCGGCCTTTTCGCGGTGCGCTGTAATCCGCCGGCTCTCCGCGTTCAGGCAAGCAAATTCGCGTAGGTGTGCCGATCCGCCGCATAGCAACTGCATGCAGCCGCTTCAAGTCCCTTGCGGTCGACCACCGTCATGTGACCGCGCTGGTAATCGATGAGGCCGACGCGTTTCAATTCGCTGGCCGCATTGGTGATGCCGACCCGACGCACGCCGAGCATGTAGGCGAGGAATTCGTGCGTCACTTCGAAGCTCTTGCTGTGGGCACGATCCTGACTCATCAGCAGCCAGCGCGCCAGGCGCGGACCGATCTGGTGATAACGCAGGCACCCTGCCGTCTCGGCCATCTGGCCCATCAGCACATAGAGATAGCGGTTCAGGCCGCGCTGCAAAGCGGGACTCAGCGCCAGTTCGCGCCGCAGGGCGGCGGCACTGATGCGCCACGCCGTGCCTTCGCCCTGCACCAGCGCATGCAACGGTGCCGACTCGACACCGAGCGCCAGATGGGCGCCGAGCATCCCCTCCCGGCCCACCATGCCGAGTTCCAGTCCCGGATTGCCGTCGACAATCAGTACTAGCGATACGAATCCCTCGAGGGGGAAGTAGGCATACGGCGCCGGTTTTCCGGGCTCCGCTAAGACTTTAGACAGTTCCAGTGGCGCCATCTCGCATTGGGCCAGCAGGTGCTGCCGATCCTTGCGCGGAAGTAACTCGATCAGGTGGTTTTGAATGGTTGCCAAATTGTTTCTCCGGTGCGGTAAGGATGTCGGTGGCAGGCAGGGGACGAAGAACCC
>JBDTSU010000330.1:0-4304 GCA_039930965.1 Betaproteobacteria bacterium | reverse complement strand
CGGCGTACTGCTTGCGCAGTTCCATTTTCAGGACCTTGCCGGTCCCGCTCAGCGGCAGGGACTCCAGAAACACCACCTCGTCGGGCACCCACCACTTGGCCATGCGCGCCGACAGGAACGACAACACTTCCTCCTTCTCGATCGCCTGGCCGGGCTTGCGCACAATGAAGATGAGCGGCCGCTCGTCCCATTTGGGATGGCGGACGCCGATGACCGCCGCCATCGCCACCGCCGGATGGGCCATCGCGGCGTTCTCCACATCGATTGAGCTGATCCATTCGCCGCCGGTCTTGATGACATCCTTCGCACGATCGGTAATCCGCAGTTCACCGTCCCCGCCGAGGGTGGCCATATCGCCGGTCGGGAACCAGCCGTCACGCAGGGGCGAGGCATCCGCCTTGAAATAACCCGACAGCACCCACAGGCCACGCACATACAACTCGCCGGGTGACTTGCCATCGCGCGGCAGTGTCATGCCATGCTCGTCGACAATCTTCAGTTCGAGGCCGAACGCACACTTTCCCGCACCCACGCTGATCTGGTGCTGTGCCTCGCGATCCAGCAGCCTCTCGGCCGGTGTCAGGCCGCTGACGGTGGCGGCGGCGGTCGTTTCAGTCATGCCCCAGCCGCACAGCACCTCGACGTTGAATTCCTCGACAAATTTCTTTAGCAGCGCCAGCGGCATGGCCGAGCCACCGACCACGCTGCGGCGCATGGTAGAGAACCGCTTGCCGGTTTGATCAAGGTGCAGCGCAAGCATGTGCCAGATGGTCGGCACGCCGGCGCTCACGGTTACCCCTTCTGCCTCCATCAGTTCGTACAGGTTCTTGCCATCGAGTTGCGGCCCCGGCAACACGAGCTTTGCGCCGGACATGGCCGCCGCGTAGGGAATGCACCACGCGTTGACGTGAAACATCGGCACCACCGGCAGCACCGTTTGCGCGGGGGACAACGCCAACGCACCCGGCATGGCGATCGCCATCGCGCTGAGCACAATGGCGCGATGCGAGTACAGCACGCCTTTGGGATTGCCGGTCGTCCCCGACGTATAGCAAAGCGCCGCGGCCGTGCGCTCGTCGAATTCCGGCCACTCAAATTCCGGCGATTGCGCGTCGAGCAGCTGATCATAACAAAGCAGGCCGGGCAGGCCGGCCGGATCGGGCATGTGGGCGCTGTCCGCCAGGCAGATCCACGATTTCACGTACGGGCAATTAGGCGCGAGCACCTTGACCAGCGGCGCGAACGTGGCATCGAACAGTACCGCGCGGTCGTCGGCGTGATTGATGATGTAAGCGAGCTGCTCGGGGTGAAGGCGCGGATTGCAGGTGTGCAGCACCATGCCGGCGCCGGAAACGGCGAAGTAGGCTTCCAGATGCCGGTGGTTGCTCCACGCCAGGGTGGCAACACATTGCCCGGCCTGCAGTCCGAGCGCGCGCAGCGCATGCGCCAGTTGCCGTGAGCGCCTTGCGCAGTCGGCATAGGTGTAATGGAACATCGCCCCATGGGTCTCTTTCGAGGCGATGACCGTGCTGCCGTACTGCGTTTCCGCATGGCGGATGGCCGCCGATATCAGCAACGGGCATTCCATGATCAGGCCGTGTTGAAGCATGGTTTTACTCCGGAATGGTTATTTTTATCAAGCGCCAGTATCGCCCAAGGTGGTTCGCGTCACAAACGATTCCGGCCGCACCTGCGCAATTGGAAACTGTGCGAGTATTGGTACGCGGCAGGCTGTTTCCACTGCCCGAGGAACGTCATGATCGCCAACCGGGTGGCCGATGAGCGCTGATCCAGAGTGCCTGCGGATGCAGACCGGTTTTGTCGAGCGCGAAGGTGAGCAGATTTACTACGAGACCGTCGGCGCGCGCACTGGCCCGGTCGTGGTCTTTACGCACGGAATGGGCGGCAATCACATGATCTGGTACCAGCAGGTGGCGCACTTCGCGCTATTTTGCCGGGTCATTACCTGGGATCAGCGCGGTTTCGGCCGATCCACCAATGTCGGCGGCAATGCCAGCCCGCAGGTGGCCGCGGCGGACTTGGCCGCGGTGCTCGAACATCTGGAGGCGGACAGCGCGCATGTTATCGGCCAGAGCCTGGGCGGCTGGGCCAGCCTGGGTTATGCGCTGCGCCATCCGCAACGGGTGCGCTCGCTGGTGCTGGCCGATTCCATTGCCGGCATCCACAGCGAGCGCATCGAGCGCGAATTCCGCGCCTATGTCGCGCGCCTCGCCACGGCGGTCGCGCAGGCCGGTTCGGCGGATATGGCCAATGCGATAGACCGGCATCCCGCGCTGGAGCGCGACTTCGGCACCCGCGATCGCGCCAAGGCGTTTCTGTACCGGCAGATCTCGGCGACCTCGCTGTCGCCGCCGGTGGTGGCACTCAGGCACCTGCTTCCCGAGTCGTTCTGGCCGGACGGCGAGGTGGCCGGACTGAGTGTGCCGACCTTGTTCATTGTCGGTGAATACGACGATATCTTTTCGCCCGGGCTGATACGCGAGGCCGCCTCGTGCGTGCCGGGTGCGACGGTGCGGGTGATTGCCTCGGCGGGTCATTCGCCGTATTTTGAAACGCCGGCCGCCTGGAACGTGATCGTGCAGGGCTTCATTGCATCGCATCCCTGACCGGAACAAACGCCGGGCAAGCACATCCATCGCAGTGGGGCTACACTTTCGTTGCCAAGGGTAATGATTTGCGGAATAGCCGAATGATCAGAACGTCAACATTGACACTGGCAGGATGTTTGCTGGCGCTCGCCGGATGCGTCGGCACGCCGATTGCGCCCGCCGTGATGCCGGGGCAAGACATGTGGCGGGATCAGGCATTTCATTTCCAGCCAGCGCCCATGCCGGTCGGTCGCGAACAACTGTTCGCACTCGACGCCGAATTGCTGGCAACGCTTCAGCGATCGGGCATGAAGGAGGCCAGTACCCAGAAACGGGTGGACTACCTGCTCACGCTGCTGTTCGGGCCGGAGCTCAAGTCGTTTCCCTACGTCGGCGGCGATTCGCGCATTGCCGCGGAGACCTGGCGCCTGCGACGCGGCGACTGCCTGTCGCTGAGCATCCTTGCCTATTCGATGGCGAAGGAGCTGAACCTGCCGGTGCAGCTGCAAGAAGTACGCGTGCCACAGTATTTCAACCGCCACGGCCGGCTGGATTTTGTCGAACGCCATGTCAATGTCCTGATCCGCAATGAGGCGCGCCTGCATCTGAAGAACGGCACCATGACCTCCGGCAACGTAGTGATCGACTTCGAACCGCAGACCGGCTGGCTGCGCGCCGGCACGGCGCTGACGGAAAACGGCGTGCTCGCGCGCTACTACAACAATATCGCCGCGGACTACTTTTCCCAGGAGAACCTGACGCCAGCGTACGCCTGGTTCAAGGCGGCGATCTTCGCCGACCCGGGCTTTTCATCGAGTTACAGCAACCTTGCGCACCTTTACAAGCGCAAGGACCTCGTCGACGGCACCGAGCAGTTGCTGCGGCACGCGATTGCGCTCAACGCCGATGACGAGACGCCGGTGCGCTCCCTCCATCAGTTGCTGATCTCTCAGGGGCGCGACGCCGAGGCGGAGAAATACGCCGCCATGCTGCGGGCGCGCCAGGAGAAGGACCCGTACTACTGGATCGGCCTGGGCCTCGATCATCTGCGCGCGGCCAATTACCCCGGCGCGGTGGGCGCGCTGGAACGCGCCGAATCGCTGACCACCGGCTTTGACGAGGTCCACCGCTATCTGGCGATTGCCTATTGGCGCAGCGGCGATCAGGCGAAGGCGAAGAAACAGCTCGCCGTCCTCAAAGCACTCACACGTCCCGGCGAGCCCGGTGCCGCCGAAACCAGCCTGGCCGCGCTCAGCCGGAAAATCAGCCGGCCGCCGCGCGACTGAGGCCCGCAGCCGCGCCGGGGAAGTTCGCGAGACCTCATTCCCGTTCGCCTTTCCGGCCGGGCGGCAATCGGCCAGGCAGTGGCGGGCAGTGATGGGCCACCGGCCGTTTCACACCCCCCGCCCGATACTTCGTCCCGCGCTCCCCGGCTTCGTCGGATCATGGAATACACTCCCGCCGGGGTCTGATATTGTTCGCTTCAATGACATCACCCCCGAAACGAGCATGAAAACCAGCATCCTGTACGTTGCCCGTATCGCCTTCGCCTGGACACTCACATTTGTCCTCGCGCTGATCATCTGGCTCGCGCTGCGCGGCGACCGCAGCGGCGGGCCGCCGTGGCCGATCGTGCTGTCCGTGCTGCTGTTCATCGGCTGGCAAGTCAACCGTGCCATCTCCCACCTGCGGCGG
>JBDTSU010000329.1:0-4322 GCA_039930965.1 Betaproteobacteria bacterium | reverse complement strand
ATTGACGCCCTCGCCGTCCCAGGTGGCGCCCCGCGGATAGGGTTGTCCGGGCCACACCCGGGTAGATCGCATTACCGCGTCCTTAGGCCACTATCGCGGGTGATGCGTAGGCGATGCCGGGTAAACAAACCTGTCGTCCCGGCGCAGGCCGGGACCCACGTTCGTTGATATTCTGCTGCCTTGAAACTTGGGCCCCGGCCTTCGCCGGGACGACAACTATTTTTTTGAAACCCCAGCATTGGCGGGCATCTCCAGCCATTTTCAGCCCGGAAGCCGCGCCCGTACTGGACTTTAGATCTTGCAAAATGACGTCCATCACGTCCGCCAGATCCGCGGAATCACCGCCACCTGCCCGCACAACGGCTCCCTGATAATTTTCCACCATTCAACAAACACCGCGCGCGTCTGCTCGGAAGAATTTCCCAGCGCGCGTCCAATCAACGTGTTGCCGATCAACGTTAGTCCTGCGCGCATGCCATCGGGTATCGCTACGTCACGGCAGCGCTCAAGCAACGGCACCGAACAACGGGATGAATGCGCCATCAGCGTACCAAATACCTTGTCGCCGCCGAATCCCAGCGGCGAGGCCAGCAACGCATCCTGCGCGTTCAGTTGTCCGCGTTCGATGAAAACCGTGCGACCGTCGACCTGAATAGTCATCGCCTGCCGCACCCGGCCATGTTCGAATGCCTCACCGGCGCGCTGGCGGCCGAGGCAGGCAATCTCCCAGCCGATAAAAACGGCATTGCCTTCCAGTTGCACGTCCAGCGAATTCTGCGCGATGGTATGGTCAAAATAAATGGTCTCCTGCGGCAACCACTCCACGACCGCACCCGCCTTTGCCTGAAGCGTGACCCCCTGCGACGCGGCCGTTCCGGTGCTGCGATACCAGCGCGTCGCTCCCGGTGTCGTGAACAGCACCTTTGCGTCGGCGGCGAGCGTTGCATCGATCGCCAGCCGGTCGCCTCCCGCAATGCCGCCCGGGGGATGGACGATGAGGGTGTGGCACACCGCGTCGCCCTCCGGATACAGCGCTTTCTGCACGACCAGCGGACCGGTGTGCTGTTTCTGCGTGAGCACGGTGCGGCCGTTGTTGTAAACGTATCCCAGCCGGAGGCTGGCTTCCCAGCCGGAGGTCATGGTCACGCATGGTTCACTCGCAAGGACGGTATCCACGTTGCGAGCTTACACCGCGAGAAATTTCAGCGCGCCGTCAGCATCCATATTTTTTCCCTCGCCGCGCAACACCACCTCACCGCGCGACATGATCAGATACTGGTCAGCGAGATCGCGGGCAAATTCGTAGTACTGCTCGACCAGCAGGATCGACATGGCACCCTCGTTTCCTGCACCGCCGCGATCGGCGAGGCTGCGAATCACGCGGCCGATATCCTTGATGATGGAAGGCTGGATGCCCTCCGTCGGCTCATCGAGGATCAGCACTTCAGGGTTTCCGGCCAGCGCCCGGCCGATGGCCAATTGCTGCTGCTGGCCGCCGGACAGATCGCCGCCGCGGCGTTTCAACATACCTCTCAGCACCGGGAACAGTTCGAATATTTCCGGCGGAATATCGCGGCGCTTGTCCCTGCGCGCCGCCAGCCCCATCAATAGGTTTTCCTCCACCGTCAGCCGATTGAATATTTCCCGGCCCTGCGGCACGTAGCCGATACCCAGCGCCGCGCGTTCGTGAGGGGTGATTCGAGTGATGTCCCGGTCGGCGAATTTCATGCTGCCGGTTTTGACCGGCAGCAGGCCCATCAGGCATTTGAGCAGGGTCGATTTGCCGACGCCGTTGCGGCCGAGCAGTGAGGTCACCGATCCCGGCTTCAGCTCGAACGAGATGCCGCGCAAAATCTGGCTGCCGCCGTAGTACTGGTTGAGGTTATCGACGGTCAGCATTTCAATACTCGCGCTCGTTCCCTCGCCCCCGACAAAGAGAGAAGGTCAGGAGTGAGGCAGGGGTTTCGCCAAGCATGCCTGGCGCCTGCCGAACGGCGTTCCGATACAGCGGCATGCGCGCACCGCAAGTGAGAGGTAGTCGCAAGGGTGATGCCGTAACGAGCGCCAGTGGATTCCCGCATTCGCGGAAATGACGCAAATGAAGGTTGGGTAGTCATATCAAGTCATGCCTATCTTCCAAGATAAACCTCCACCACCCGCTCATTCTCCTTCACCTGCTGCAACGACCCTTCCGCGATCACCGCGCCCTCGTGCAACACCGTCACCCGCCGGGCAATGGCCGCCACAAAATCCATATCGTGCTCCACCACGATCAGCGAATGTTTCCCGGCCAGCGAAACAAACAATTCCGCCGTGCGTTCGGTTTCTTCGTCGGTCATGCCCGCCACCGGCTCGTCCAGCAGCAAAAGCTTCGGGTCCTGCGCGAGCAGCATGCCGATTTCCAGCCATTGTTTCTGGCCATGTGACAAGAGTCCCGCCGGATCATAGGCGCGTGCCGACAAGCCCACCGTCGTCATCACTTCATCGATACGGATACGCTGCTCGCCGGTCAACCGGGCAAACAGCGTCGGCCATACCCCCTTGTCCATCTTCAGCGCCAATTCGAAATTTTCGAACACGCTGTGGTCCTCGAACACCGTTGGCCGCTGGAACTTGCGGCCGATACCGGAACGGGCGATCCCGGTTTCGGACAACCTGGAGAGATCCATGTTCTGACCAAAAAAAGCCGTGCCCGAGTCCGCTCGCGTTTTGCCGGTGATCACATCCATCATGGTGGTTTTGCCGGCGCCATTGGGGCCGATGATGCAGCGCAGCTCACCCACATCGATCGACAGCGACAGTTTGTTGAGCGCGCGGAAGCCATCGAAGCTGACCGTGATGTCGTCGAGATACAGGATCGCGCCGTGCGCGAGATCCGGCTGCGATGGATCCGGCGACACGCGGTTATAGCTGACCGTGCCGTCGGGCGAAAATCCGGCGGGGTCGACCGCTAGCGCTTTTTCAGCCGTGACCATAATCCGACAATGCCTTGCGGGAGGAACAGGGTGACCAGCACGAACAGCATGCCCAACAGGAACAGCCAGAACTCGGGAAATGCCACCGTGACCCAGCTCTTCAATCCGTGCAGCAGCCCGGCGCCGACCAGCGCGCCGATCAACGTGCCGCGCCCACCGACGGCGACCGCAATGGCGATCTCGATCGAATTGGCCGGAGACATTTCGCCCGGGTTGATGATGCCGACCTGCGGCACATACAGCGCGCCGGCGATACCCGCGATCACCGCGGATACACACCAGACGAACAGCTTGAAGCCCACGGTGTCGTAGCCGCAAAACCGCAAACGACTTTCCGCATCGCGAATCGCCACCAGCACCCGGCCCAGCTTCGAGGTAACGATCCAGCGGCAGATCAGCAGCGCACCCAGCAAGGCCACCGCTGTCAGCAGGAACAATGTGACCTTCATGCCCGGCAGCGTGATGCCGATATCGGCGATGCGCTTGAAATCGGTGAAGCCGTTGTTGCCGCCGAAACCGGTGTTGTTGCGGAAGAACAGCAGCATCGCCGCGTAGGTCAGTGCCTGGGTGATGATGGAAAAATACACGCCCTTGATGCGCGAGCGGAAAGCGAAGAAACCGAACACCAGCGCCAGCAGCCCCGGCACCAGCACCACCAGCAACAGCGCCCACCAAAGCTGGTCGGTACCCGCCCAGAACCACGGATACTCCTTCCAGTCGAGGAACACCATGAAATCCGGCAGATCGGATTTATAGACACCGTCGCGGCCGATCTGCCGCATCAGGTACATGCCGAACGCGTAGCCGCCCAGCGCGAAGAACAGCCCGTGTCCGAGCGACAGGATACCGGCGTATCCCCAGACGAGGTCGAGCGCCAGCGCCACCATGGCGTAGCACATGATCTTGCCGATCAGGACAATCACGTAGTCAGGCACATGCAGCGCGCTGCTCTCCGGCACGAGGTAATACAGCAGCGCCAGCAATACCAGCACGCCCCAGGTCGCCGCAAGGCCGGTCCAGCCCAATTTTGAATACAGGCGGAAGGCCACCGGCTGGCGCGGCGCGGAAACAGGGAGCAGGGCGATTGAGCTCACGACACTAGTGGCCTGTAACAGTGAAATGGGAGGCGAGGAGCGCGCGAGACGGGGTGCGATGCAAGGCGCGAAGCACAGCGATGCCCCGTGGCATCGCGAGCATTCGCAACGCCGCAGCGTGCCTCGTATCGCGCGGGCAGCGACTGCCGATTTCGCTGTTACAGGTCACTAATTCTCCACGCTGCGGCCCTTGAGGGCGAACAGGCCCTGCGGACGCTTCTGGATGAAGATGATGATGAACGCCAGCACGGCG
>JBDTSU010000328.1:0-4327 GCA_039930965.1 Betaproteobacteria bacterium | reverse complement strand
GGCGCGGCCCAGGTGATGGCCGACCAGATGCTCGGGCGGATGCTTGGTGGCGCGAATGGCGATATCGGCGTCGCGCTTGGTGAGGCTCGCGACTTCATGTGACGCCAGCAGTTCCAGCTGCAGTTGCGGGTGCTGCGCGGCGAGGGCGTGAAGATGGGGCATCAACACGCCGTACAGGACCGAGTCGGTGGTGGTGATGCGCACCCGTCCCGAGACTTCATTATGCGTGCCCAGCGAGATCGCGCGCGCGGCCTCGAGTTCGGCCTCGATCTTCTCCGCATGGGCAACGACCTGCAACGCCAGGTCGGAGGCGAAATAGCCCTTGCGCGTGCGCGTGAACAGAGTCTGTCCCAGTTGCTTTTCAATCCGCTGCACGCTGCGGAACACGGTCGAGGTATTGGCGCCGAGGCGTTTGCCGGCTTCGGCCAGGTTACCGGTGCGCACCAGCGAAAGCAGTACCTCTAGATCGCCGGCAGTCAGTTGATATTGCGTGGTTGCATTCATAGTTTGCGAAATCGCCTATTTTCATTGCATGAACGCAATCATATAGTCTCTTCACTCCCGCTGCAACGGCGTCCACGCAACAGGCCGCCGGCAGGCCGGGAGGGCGGTGAAGGAAGTCAGCTTCAACGCAATCAGAACAGGAGCCAAACATGAAACGCATAATCGAATACGTGAAAAGCCATCAAGTCGCCCTGCTGTCGATCTCGCTGGTGATGATGTTTTCATCCACCGTGCTCGCGCTGGTCGAGAGCTTTGCGCGCATGGCCTGAAGACTTCAGCGACCCCGATGGTGGCGGGCCGGTCCATGCCGTCCGCCGCCACGCCGGGACGTGCGGAATGTTGCCGATGTTCAGGCGATAATATTTCCCGGAACACGCAACGCGGCTGCCATCCGGTACGCCGGATGACTGTTGAAGGGACCTGACATGTACGCAAAGACGCTGTTCGCCGGCTGGGGCGACATGGACTTCAATGCCCACATGAAGAACACCGCCTTCCTCGATAAATCGGCCGACGTGCGCATGCTGTTCTTTGCGGAGAATGGCTTTCCGATGGCCGAGTTCGCACGTCTCAAGCTCGGCCCGGTGGTGATGAAGGATGAAGTCGAGTACCACAAGGAAGTCGGACTGCTGCAGGAGATCAGCGTGTCACTGGCCATTGCCGGCCTGTCGGGTGATGGAAGCCGCTTCCTCATGCGCAATGAAATCAGCCGGCCCGACGGCAAGCTGTGCGCGCGGGTCACCAGCGCGGGCGGCTGGCTGGATCTTACCCAACGCAAACTGATTGCGCCGCCGGATGCGCTGCTCGCCGCGCTGCGCTCGCTGCCGCGGACCGGCGACTTCGCGGAATTGCCTTCCAGTCTCAAGTAGGTTTGCGGCTTTTCCGCACCCGGCGTGGCTGGCAGGAACCGGAAGCGCGACTGCGACGCGTCGCAGATATCGCCCATGTTTCCGATTGCATGAAATAATCGGGCATGGCCGCCGCCCGTCAACTGCAAATCGAATGAAGCGACGAACGTTCCTGCTGACCGCCGCGGGCGGACTCGGTGCACTGGTGGTGGGCTGGCGCGTGCTGCAGACGCCGCGCCGCCTGCGCTCAGCGGCCGGCGGCGGCGAGGGAATTTCGCTCAATGGCTGGATCGAACTAACGGCCGACGGCCGGGCCATTCTGGCGGTGCCGCGCTGTGAAATGGGCCAGGGGGTGTATACCGCGCTGGCCATGCTCGCGGCGGAAGAACTCGACCTGCCGCTCGAGTGCATTCGGATCATGGAGGCCCCGCTGCACCGCATCTTCGGCCACATCATGGCGGCCGAGGCAATGCTGCCGCAGTTGTCAGAAGACCAGCGGCTGCTGGCACGCGGCAAGCGCTGGCTCAAGCAGGCGAGCGGGCGCCAGACCCTCGAGGTTTCGACGTCGACCGCCGGTTCCACCACCCTTCGCGACCTGTGGCGGCCGATACGCATGGTCAGCGCGCATGCGCGGGCGACGCTGGTGAACGCGGCGGCGCGCGCGCAGGCGGTCGATCCGCGCCTATGCCGGACCGAGGCCGGTTTCGTGATCCTGCCCGGCGGTGTGCGCGTCGCGTATGCGGACGTGCTGGCGAAGGCGGGCGAGCTTGAGTCTGCGCCCGAGTTCGCGCTGAAACCGCGCGAGCAATTCAGGATCATCGGCCAGTCGCCGACGCGCATCGACACGCCCGCCAAAAGTGATGGCAGCGCCCGGTTCGCCTCCGATGTGCGCCTGCCGGCAATGCGCTATGCCGCATTGGCCATGCCGCCGTCGATCGGCGCGCGGCTGGTGTCGTTTCGTCCGCCCGCCAACGTCGCGGCCGTGCAGGTGGTGCGCGTGCCGGCCGGATACGGGCAGGGCGAATCGCTGGCGGTGATCGCCGACAGCTGGTGGGTTGCGCACCAGACCGCCACCGCGCTCGACATCACCTGGGATGAATCCGCCGGTGCCGCCATCGACAACGAAACGCTGTCCGTTAACCGGAAACAGGCGCTGGATGCCGATGCCGGCACGCTCAAGTCCGCCATCGGCGACAGCGACGCCGCGTTCCGGTCGGCCACGGCCCGGCTGGAAGCGGAATACACGGTGCCCTATCTGGCCCACGCCGCGATGGAGCCGATGAACTGCACCGCGCAGGTCGACAACGGTGTCGTGCGGGTGTGGGCGCCGGTGCAGGCCCCGCAGGTGGCGATTGCCGCCGCGGCGAAGGCGGCAAAAGTGAACCCCGCCGCTGTCGAGATGGTGGTGCCGATGCTGGGTGGCGGATTCGGACGCCGGCTCGACGCCGACTTTGTTTTTCAGGCGGTCGCCATTGCCGCGCAAGCCGCCGGCCGTCCCGTGCAAATGCTGTGGACGCGCGAGCAGGATTTGCGCCACGATTTCTATCGCCCCGCCGCCACCGCCCGCCTGCGCGCGGCGGTGGATGCGCAGGCCAGGGTGACGGCGCTGGACCAGAAAGTGGCCTGCGAATCGGTGGGGCGCGCCCGCAACGGCCGGTCCGATCCCGGGCGCGCCGAAGCGGCGGGCGTGCCCGCGGAGGGCGGCCTCGCCTATGCGATTGCGCACCAGGCGTATCGCCATGTGCAGGTGAATTCGCTGCTGCCGATCGGTTCCTGGCGAAGCGTGGATGCGTCATACAACGGGTTCTTTGTCGAGTCGTTTGTCGATGAGATCGCCGCCGCGACCCGCCGCGATCCGGTCGCGATGCGGCGCGAGTGGCTGGCAGGAAAGCGCCGTCACCTGGAGACGCTGGAACTGGCCATTGCCCAATCGGGTTACTCGCTGGAGCGCCAGGCCGAACTGCGCTCGCAGGGGCGGGCGCTGGGAGTCGCGCTGTTCGAATCGGTCGGCAGTGTGGTGGCGGCCGTCGCCGAGGTGTCGATCGCCGGCGATCGGCCGCGCGTGCATCGGGTGGTCTGCGCGATCCATTGCGGACTGGCCGTGCACCCGGACGGCATCGCCCAGCAAGTGGAGGGGGCGGTGATCATGGGTGTCGGCGCCGCGCTGGATGATGGCATTGAAGTCCGCAATGGCCGGGTGGTGCAGGGCAATTTTGACGACTACCGCGTCCCGCTGATGCGTGATGTGCCAATCGTCGAGACGCATATCGTCAAGTCCGACGCGGCGCCGACCGGCGTCGGCGAGGCCGCGTTGCCGCCGGTCGCGCCGGCGATTGCCAATGCGGTATTTGTATTGACCGGCAAACGATTACGTGCATTGCCGCTCAGGCTGGGTTGATTGCCGCGCTGACGCGATATCGGGCGCGATGGTATCCGCCACGCCGCCGGTGCGTTTCATTTCGCTGCGAGAAGACTGCTGATGTGAACGGCAAGAAAAAACAAACCGGCCTGAAGCCGGTTTGTTTGTGAGGGCGGTGGCGCCGGTTATTTGAGCGACCGGGTCTTGCGCGCGAAGCCAAGGCCCATGAGTCCCAATCCCAGCAACAGCAAGGTGGCCGGTTCGGGAACGTTGGTGCTCGGCGTGGACACCGAATACCATGCGCTTGAATCCTGCTGGCCGGAAATTCCCTGCACATGCAGCCCGGCGGAGGGAGAAACCAGCAGCGGATTTTGTTGCGCGCTCGCAAATGTCGACGTCCAGCTCACATGTTCGCCGCTGGTCAGCCGGCTGCCGCTGGAGGTTGGAAATTTATCGCCGAAATCCCAGCCAAGGCTGCCGACATTCGAGACGTTGGTCTTCAGCGTCACGGAAGTGACCCCGTTTCCCGATCCGGCAATCGTCGATGCGTTCGGGTCGGTGCCGGCCCAGGTATTGAATATGGCTTCGCTGACGAATGAGTTGCTGCCGAAGGTGG
>JBDTSU010000327.1:0-4346 GCA_039930965.1 Betaproteobacteria bacterium | reverse complement strand
TAGCCCGGCAGGATGGGGAAACTGCTCGCGCAACGACCGACTCCCGACGCGGCTCGCAAAGCATATCAAGTGGGTCACCGGTTCGATTTGACGGCAATCAAGTCAGCGTCCGGGTGCAAGCCGATTCCAACTGGTCGCCGGCAGCGGCGCACGCGTCGTGTTGCGCTACGTAGATAAGCTCGCCAGCTTCCATCCGGACGATGACTCCGCGCCGGGCCGGGCAAGTCCTCTTAAAATATAGTCCTCATTGTCACCAACTCGAGGGCCCCCGCTTGTGAGTCCCATGCCCCACCAGCGCCGCAATATTTCACTGCTCGCGGCTGCCCAGGCACTGCTGTTTACCAATAACGTCACGCTGATCGCCCTCAACGGGCTGGTGGGATATCAACTCGCGGCCGACAAATCATTCGCGACCCTGCCGGTCACCACGCAGATCATCGGCTCGGCGCTGTTTGCCATGCCGGCCTCGAACTTGATGCAGCGCATCGGGCGGCGCGCCGGATTCCTGGCGGGAACCGGCTGCGGCCTGGTGGGCGGCGTCATCGCCACGCTGGGGGTCTACCTGCAAAGCATGGCCCTGCTGTGCCTGGGCACTTTCGTGCTGGGCATTTATGGCGCGTTTGGCCAGTTCTATCGCTTTGCGGCTGCCGATGCCGCCGCCGTCGAGTACCGGGCCAAGTCCATTTCGCTGGTGGTCGCCGGCGGGTTGGTGGGCGGCATTGTCGGCCCGGCCCTGTCGAAATGGACGCGGTACCTGGCGCCTGTCGAGTTCCTGGCCTCGTATGCCTCGCTGTTGGTATTTTGCCTGTGCACCGCGGCCTTGCTCAGCCTGTTGCGCATGCCGTCGGTGAAGGCCGGTGCCCACGCGGCACCCGCGCGCGCGCTGGGTGCGATCGTGCGGCAGCCGGTGTTCGTGGTGGCCACGCTTTCCAGCGCACTCGGCTATGGCGTCATGAATCTGCTCATGACCGCCACCCCGCTGGCAATGGGCATTTGCGGGTATCCCTACAGCGACGCCGCCAATGTCATTTCCGCGCACGTGATTGCCATGTTTGCGCCGTCGTTTTTCACCGGCAGCCTGATTCAGCGCGTCGGTGTGCTGACGATCATGCTCATCGGCGTGGCGATCATGTGCGCGTGCCTGGCGATCGCGCTATCGGGGGTGAGCGTGGCGCATTTCTGGTGGTCGCTGGTGCTGCTGGGAATCGGCTGGAACTTCATGTACGTCGGCGGCTCGACCCTGCTCACTGAAAGCTACCAGCCCGTCGAAAAGGCGCGCGCACAGGGACTGCACGATCTGCTGGTGTATTGCACCACGGCCACCTCTTCCTTCAGTTCGGGCCTGTTGCTGAAGGCCAACGGCTGGGCCATGCTCAACTTCGCGGCCATGCCGCTGCTGCTATTGAGCGCGGCCGCGACCATCTGGCTGGTGATGCGCCGTCGTGCCGAATTATCGGCGAAACTGGCGTCGGGCTGAGCCGGCCATCATCATGCGCATTCACTCCGCCCATTGATTCCGCCCATTGATTTCGCACATTGATTTCGCCCATGAATTTCGCCCATTGAAGCCGCACATTGGTCCTGTTCACCCACGCTGCCTTCCGCGTCCACCCCGCACCTGTCACCATCACGGAATATGAACATCGCCCACCTTCGCAAAGACTACAAGGCCGCGTCGTTATCCGAGAGCGATGTGGCGCCGTCGCCCTTCACGCAATTCGACTTGTGGCTGAAGGAGGCCATCGCCGCGCAGCTTCCCGAACCCACCGCGATGACGCTTGCCACGGTGGCTGCCGGCGGACGGCCTTCCACGCGTGTCGTCTTGCTCAAGGAATTCAATGAGAACGGCCCGGTGTGGTTTACCAACTACTTGAGCCGCAAGGGCCGCGAACTGGCGGGAAATTCATTCGCGGCGCTGCAGTTTCACTGGGTGGAACTCGAGCGCGTGGTTCGCATGGAGGGCCAGGTGGAAAAGGTGAGCGAGGCCGAAAGCGACGCCTACTTCGAGACCCGCCCGCTCGACTCACGCATCGGCGCCTGGGCATCGCCGCAGAGCGAGACGATTTCCGGCCGCGCCGTGCTGGTGGCGCGCGCGGCCGAATTCGCGGCAAGATTCCTGTTGCGCCCGCCGCGTCCGCCGCACTGGGGGGGCTACCGGATGCGGCCCGATCGATTCGAGTTCTGGCAGGGCCGCCCGAGCCGCCTGCACGATCGCATCGTCTTTCGCCTGGACAATGGCGTGTGGCGCAGGGAGCGCCTGGCGCCCTGATCCAGCGGAAGTCACCGGTTTGCCCGCTGCGACGCGGTTACTTGCTCTTCTTCTTCTCAGCTTTCCGGTCCTTGCTGTCGCAGTCGAAGCGCGTCACGCGCAGCGCGCCCATCACTGCCACGCCACCCTTGCTTTCGTCTGCCGCCATGACGCTGGTGCCGTCCTCGCGCGCACTGGCGATGTGGGCGTCGCAGTGCGCATCGATGGTGATCTTGCCGGCGACGGTCACGTTCGATTTGAAACAGTACCAGCCCCTGGGATTGGCCAGCCGGATGGTGCTCTTGCCCAGTACGTTGACCGCCGGCCGCACCAGTATCAGGGCGGGCGTGTCGGTGGTCTTGTCGTCACCGTTGTTGTTCTTGCCGATGCCAAACACCTTCACGCCCGGCGCAATGACCCGGGCCGGCGCCGTGCCTTTCTTGAAGGGCGAGGCACTTCCCCAATCGGCGATGCACTGGTCGACAATGTGCTGGTCCGCCGCCGCCAAGGCGGACACGGACGCGAGGAGGGCGGTCGTCGCCAGGGCGGCGAGGGTGGTGGCGTTGCGCTTGTTCATGGTGTCTCCTGTCGGATGGCCGAAGGCGGCCGCGAGCCGGCCGACAACGGAACGGCCAATGTAGCATGCCAATTCAACGGGGACGGCGGCGCGCTCCCGTACCGCGCCCGTACAAAAAACGCAACATCCCCTCCACCCGCAGCGCCCAGCTCGCTTCGTCGTGGGTGCCGTCCGGTTGTTCGAGATACGCCAGGGTGCGCGCATTCCAGCCGCGGCGCATCAGGGTGTCGCGCAATTGCCGGGTCAGGGTCGGGGCCTCGGCGCCTTCCTGCATGCCGGTGTCCAGCCACACGCGCGGACGTGCTTGCCGGCCAAGCGGCGCGGTGGCCGCATCGCGCACGATGAACTGTTCATCCCACCAGACGGAAGGCGACACCACCAGCCCCGCGCCGAACACATCGGCGTGGTGAAGCAGCAGCCACATCGTTATCAGTCCGCCCAATGACGAACCACCGATGGCCGTGTGCGCCGCACCGGCTCGCGTGCGGTAACGGCGGTCGATGGCGGGCTTGAGTTCCCGGGTCAGGTAAGCCGCGTAGCGGGGCGCGGCGCCGCCCACGCGGCGATCATCCGGCAGGCCGGAACGTGCCGCGGGCAGGAACGTGGACGAAGGCGTGTATTCGTCCATGCGTGCCGGCGTGGCGGACACGGCGACGATGATGAACGGCTCGACCGCGCCTGCACGCACCAGCCGTTGCGCGGTCTCGTCAAACTGCCACTCGGCGCCGGCGGCCGCGGCGTCGAACACGTTTTGCCCGTCGTGGAGATAAAGCACGGGATAGCGCCGTTTCCGGTCGCGCTCGTAGCCAGGCGGCAACCAGACCTGGATCTCGCGCGACTCGACAAATTTTGACGGCAGCGACGCGATGCGCTCAATGTGGCCGGTGCGCTCCAGCGGCACGGCTTCCGCCGGCGAATTGAATGCGCGCGCCTCCGCCTGTTCGGGCGCCCGCAACAGCGCGATGTGATTGCGCCCATCCTCCCAGCCTTCATTCGCGCCCGCGCCCGGCCGCTCGATCTTGAACTTGTATTGCAGCGGCTGCCCGACAACCTCCGGCCGATCGAACGCCACCGTGACGGTGTAGCGCCCTTCGCCGCCGGGCTTCGCCAATTGCGTCTGCGACCAAGACAACGGCAGCGCCGCCCCGCGCACGCCCACCTGATCGCGCGCGGCATCAAAGCGGCCCGCGGCAGTTTCGGCGCGCATGTCGATCTCGAAATGCACCACGCGGGTGACGCGCGCGTGATCGGAAACGCTGGCCGGGGCTGCCGTGGGCATGTCGTGACGCTTCGCGGCGGGCACGGCGGAACCGATGTCGGCTGCGCCGCCCGGCAGGACGAATAACGATATGGCGAAAGCTGGGATGGCCCACGTACGAAACAGCCCGAACGGCCTTCCATTTGTCATGTGAACAGAATCGAGCTTCGAATTTGTCATGGTGTCGGGCGCTGCTGAACCATGAACGCTAGCCTGCATATTTCATGGGGGCGCGCTCGAGAGTGGGTCAATGGGCGAGCGAT
>JBDTSU010000326.1:0-4347 GCA_039930965.1 Betaproteobacteria bacterium | reverse complement strand
GGCGGCAAGGTCGGTCGAATCTTGTGGTGTTCCTGCAAGAATGGAGATCACGATGGAAAAGAACCCGATGCGTGAAGGTGCGACAGCGCCGGCGCGCGCAAGCGCCGTGCAATGCAATTTTGACCAGGTGCCGATCGGCACGCTGCCACCCGGCTGGATGGCGGGCGTCACCGGACGCGGGCAGGCGATCTGGCGGGTGGAAGCCGACCCTTCCGCGCCCAGCCCGCCGAATGTGCTCAGGCAATCCGGCCGGGGCGCCTTCCCATGGTGCGTCAACACCATGCTGGACATCACCGACGGCTTCGTTGAAGTGAAATTCAAACCGCTGCGCGGCCAAGAGGACCAGGCTGGCGGCATCGTCTGGCGCTGGAAGGATGGCGACAATTACTACGTCGCGCGTGCCAACGCGCTGGAAAACAATGTCTCGCTGTACTACACCGAGGCCGGCCGGCGCAACACCCTCCAGTATGTCGACGCGCCGGTCATCGGCAACGCCTGGCACACCCTGCGCGCGGAGTTTGCCGGCGAGTCCGTTCGCATCCTGCTGGACGGCATTGTCCGCATTGCCGTGGAAGATGGGCACCTCGGCGGAGGCGGCGCGGCGGGGGTGTGGACCAAGGCCGACAGCGTCACGGCATTCGATGATTTCGTTTGCGCAGCGGTTGGCTCATGAAGGCGATCAATGGCATCGCCGTCAATGCCCCTGCCGGCTCGGCCGGCAGCGTTGGCCGCTTGCTGATCGCCAAGGGCATACGTGCCTTTGGCGACGGCTTCGTCAGCCTGCTGCTGCCGCTCTATTTGCTGGAACTGGGGATGTCGCCGCTGCAGGTCGGGGTCATTGCCACGGCCACGCTGCTGGGCTCGGGGGTCATGACGCTGCTGGTCGGCTTGCATGCGTACCGTTTCCGCTATCGCAGCCTGCTGCTGGGCGCGACGTTGCTGATGGCGGGCACCGGCGCGGGTTTCGCACTGCTGGCCGATTTCTGGCCGCTGCTGGTCATCGCCATCGTCGGGACCCTCAATCCGTCCAGCGGCGATGTCAGCGTCTTCCTGCCGCTGGAACACGCGGTGCTGTCGCGCGTGGTCGCGGACAAGGACCGCACGGCGGTGTTCGCGCGCTACAGCCTGGTCGGGACGCTGATGGCGGCGCTGGGATCGCTTGCGGTGGCTTTTCCGGGCACGCTAATGGCATCGACCGGCGTGTCTGCCAAATCAGCGATGCAGGCGATGTTCATGCTGTACGCCTTGCTGGGGCTGGTCACGGCGCTGGCCTATCGCGGCCTGCCGCCGGCCATGGAGTCCGATACGCAGGTGCCGGCGGCGCCGCTGGGTCAGTCGAAAAAGACGGTCTACCTGCTGGCGGCCCTGTTCAGCCTCGATGCATTCGGCGGCGGATTTGTGGTGCAGTCGATGGTGGCGCTCTGGTTGCTCCAGAAGTTCGAGCTGTCGATTGCGGTGGCCGGAACAATATTTTTCTGGACGGGCCTGCTGACCGCGGCTTCCTATCTCATCGCGGTACGCATCGCCAATCGTTTCGGCCTGGTGAACACGATGGTGTTCACGCATCTACCGGCCAACCTCTGTCTGGTCGCCATTCCGTTCATGCCGGCGCTCGGCTACGTGATTGCGCTGCTGTTTATCCGCAGCGCCTTGTCGCAGATGGACGTGCCGACGCGCAGCTCCTATGTGATGGCGATCGTCAGCCCGGCCGAGCGCGCCGCCGCCGCCAGCATTACCTCGGTGCCGCGCAGCCTCGCCTCGGCCATCGGACCGGTGCTGTCGGGTTACCTGCTGGGAATCTCGACTTTCGGCTGGCCGCTGCTGGCGGCGGGGGGCGTGAAGATCGTCTATGACGTGTTGCTGCTGCTCATGTTCCGCAAGGTGAAGCCGCCGGAGGAGCGATAGCGTGGCGCGCTACTTCGCCACCGATGCCGAATGCAGGCCGATCACGCCGATCACGATCAATCCCAGCGAGATCATCTTCACGGTCGTGGCCGGCTCCTTGAAATAGAAGATGCCGATGGCCGCGGTCAGCGCGGTGCCCACACCCGACCAGATCGCATAGGCAACGCTGAGCTCGATCGTCTTGATGGCCACGGTATTGAGCGCGAACGCGCAGGCGTACAGGGCGAACATGAGGATACTCGGCGTGAGTTCGGTGAAGCCGCGCGAGAGCTTCATGCAGGTGGTGCCGGCGACTTCGAACAGGATCGCGCCGCCGAGGAAATACCAGGCCGGGTGCATGGCTTATTTTGCGGCAGGCGCCGGCGCGGAATAGGCGCTGAACATCATTTCGGTGAAGCGCGTCGCGCTGAAAAAGCCCTTGCCCCAGCGCTCGTCGAATTCGGCGGTCGGCTTGGCAGCGATCACCTCATCGAGGGACCGGCCGGCCTTCACCAGCGCTTTCACGCGGCCGGCGATGGTGGCGAGCATGTCGCGGTAGGCCTTCAGGTCGGCCTTGCCGGCGAGCGGGCCGTGGCCGGGGATGATCCTGGTCTGCTCGTCGGACAGCGCAAGCACCCGGTCAACTGCCGCGATCATGCCTTCCGGCGTGCCGCCCGCCTTCGCATCGATGATCGGGTAGATGTTGTGCCACATGATGTCGCCAACGTGGACGATATTGCCTTTGCGGAAATGGATGATGGCGTCGCCGTCGGTGTGCGCGTTCGGCACGTGAAAGACGTGCACCTCGTCGCCATTGATGTGAAACGTCAAGTCGCTTGAAAACGTGACGACCGGCAGCGCCGCCTCCGGCGAGGGAGGGATCTTGCGGTTGATATGGGCGAGGAACTGTTCGCTGGACAGCCGCTTGCGGACATTGTCATGCGCGATGATCAGCGCGCCCGCCTGGCGAAAGTTTTCGTTTCCCCCGGTGTGATCGCCGTGCCAGTGGGTGTTCAGCACGAACTGCACCGGCTTGTCAGTCAGCGCCTTGATGGCGGCGGTAATCTTCGGCGTCATCGGCGCGTATTGGTCATCGATCACAAATACCGCGTCGTTGCCGATCGATACACCGATGTTGCCGCCCATGCCGGTCAGCATATAGGTGGTGGCGGAGAGTTTCTCCGTCCTGACCTCGATCTTGTCGACATTCTGGCTGTGCGCCGCGCCCGATAACAGGGCGAGCAACGCAAGAAGGGCGCGGGACAGTTTGCGAAAAGCAGTCATATCGGATTTCGACAAGGAAAGGGTGGCGATATTATCGGCGATTGGCCGCCGGTGCGCGCGGGCAGA
Source organism: Betaproteobacteria bacterium (assembly GCA_039930965.1). Taxonomy (GTDB): domain Bacteria; phylum Pseudomonadota; class Gammaproteobacteria; order Burkholderiales; family Usitatibacteraceae; genus UKL13-2. Next base: position 1,113 of record JBDTSU010000326.1, on the reverse strand, counting down.
TGCCCGGCCCAGTTGCCAAATGCCGGTTGCCATGTGCCAGTTGCCAGATTCAGTGGGAAAGGTCGCGCCGCCTCAGTCGTCGCCACGCGGAAGCAGCAGGTTGACCGCCACCAGCAGGACCGCGAAGGTGGCCGCGAACAAGACGGCAATCATCTTCAGCATTCCGGTCGCGGCCGCATCCTGCTCGAACGCAGGCACGACAATGATTTGCGCGCCGACAATCTGGTTGTGCTTCCAGCCGAAGCCGCCTTTGTCGCCGTAGATCGCGCGCAACGTGGGCGGCGCCCGGTCCGGTGTGTCATGACAGGCGAGGCAGGCGGGATTCTTGATCTGGATGGGCTTGGCGACGTAATAGTAGCGGCTCAGGTTGCGATACAGCTCGCCCGAGGTCTCCTGCAGGTTGGGGTCATCGACAAACTTGCCGATGATGGTACGTTCCTGGTCGTCGGCCAGGTCGCGCGGATTGGTCGGGTCCAGCACCGCTTCCTTGTACTTGAAGTTGGTGAATTTCTTGCGGAAGCGTTCGAAGGTTTCGGTCGCCGCAAAGGCCGGCACGGTCTGTGGCAGGAATTTCTGTTCCAGCATCGGATCCAGCTGCGGTTTGATCAGGTCGATTGTGTAACTTCTCACCGCGAGCGCGCTTTCCATCAGGATGGCCGCCTGCTTGACGATGTGCTCATTGCTTTGCTTCATGAATACGCCATTGACGTACCAGCCCGCGGGCAGGGCGAGGAGCAGGAAAACGACGATCAGGATCAGGTTGGTCTGCAGCCGATGACTCATGTTGGTTCTTTCTTCCTGGGAGGATTGGTTGTTGTTTCGAAAAGAGGCAATACGCCAAGCGTGCCGCCGTGGATGCAGTCTTTGCGAAATAAAGCCCGGAAGGCATGCCGGGGCGCCGAAAACCCTGCGGCGCGGTCATTGTCCGGCACGCGCGCGGCACAGTCCGGTGCCGGCGCAAGTTCTTCCTCAGCGCCCGCTTTTCCGCCGGCGACGTGAATCGGTCTCGTATTCGAGGCGGACGATCAATTTTTCCGATTCGGTCTCGGCGTTGCGGTACAGCAGCGGGTACACCCCCTTGAGGTGCGACCACTCGCGATGCAAAAAGTGGCT
>JBDTSU010000325.1:0-4349 GCA_039930965.1 Betaproteobacteria bacterium | reverse complement strand
TCCAGGTGTAGGAGGTTGCCGACATGCGCCGTGATGACGGAGTGTGGCGCGTGGGGGGCGCATGGTGAGGCACGAATTATTGCCCCCGGCGCCTGGTGTGATTGCCCATGCCGCTTTCATTCACCGGTGCCTCTGTCCGTGTTTGACTGACAGCGTATTCGGCGCATCGCCGAGTCGCAGGCACGATGTGGCCACATACACTTGTGCGTGGCGTCGGCGCTGCTCGCGACCGGCGGTGTATAGTAAATTTGCCTGCTGCGGGAACGTTATGTTCGACATTTCCGCAATGGTCGCGCCCGATTGCGATGACTCAACCCACTCCCCGCCGATGAAACGCCGCCTGCTCGACTCCCTGTACGACAAAATGCTTTCGCGCCTCGGGCTGGCGCTGCTGGCCATGGCGCTGCTGATCAACCTCGGGGCGCTGCTGGCCGTGGATGCCGGCGTGCGTAAACTGGATGAGGCCCGCGCGCGGGCTGTGCATTCGCGCGACGTGACCGCCGAAATACAGTCGATCCAGTCGCTGCTGTATGAAGCCGAGAGCGCGCAGCGGGGATTCCTGTACACCACGAACGAGGACTACCTCAAGCCCCTGAATGAAAACGAGGGGCAGATTTCCGCACGGCTCGCAAAACTGCGCGCCATGGTGGCCGATGACCCCGCGCAGCAGGCGCGGGTCGACCGGATGGGCGCGATCGTGCGTGAAAGACTGGCCGAAATGAACAAGACCGTCGCCGTTCAGCATATGGGACGCAAGGAAGACACGCGCGACATCGTATTGAGTGACCTGGGCAGGACGCTCACGGAAGAGTTCGACAAGATCGTTGCGCGTTTCCTGCTCAGTGAAGACCAGGTCCTGCAGGAGCGAATGCAGCGATGGACCGACATCCAGCTGGCGATTCGCTGGGGGTTTGCCGCCATCTTTTTCATCAACGCGCTGTTGCTGCTGGCCGGCGCGATGACCATCATGCGCGATATCGCCCGCAAGCGCGAGGAACTGGTCCGGCTCGATGAACTCGCCATGGGACTGGCTTCGGAGGTGGTGCAGCGCGCGGCGGAATTGCGCGCCCTCTCCGCCCACCTGCTGCGCGTCCAGGAGGAAGAGCGCCGCACCCTCGCCCGCGAACTGCACGACGAGCTGGGCGGCACGCTTTCCGCCATCAAGCTCGATATCCTGATGGGCCGCGATGCCGCCGCCAAACGCAATGACGAGAAATCGGTTGCCCGGCTGCAGCGCGCGCTTGCCGCCATCGACAGCGCGATACAGTTCATTCGCCGCCTCATCGAGGACCTGCGCCCGACCCTGCTCGACAACCTGGGCCTGGAAGCCGCGTTGCGGGCCATGACCGAGCAGTTCAGCGAACGAGCGGGCTGCCGGTGCATGATCTCGCTTCCCGAAGGGAAATTGAACCTGACCTCGGCGCAATCGACCGCGCTCTATCGCATCTGCCAGGAAGCGCTGACCAATGCCATGAAATACGCCAAGGCGAAGCAGGTGACCATTTCCCTGTCCTGTGACGCATCGCAGTGGCTGCTGGTGCTTGCCGACGATGGCGTCGGCCTCGACGCCACCAAGCAGCATCGTTCCATGTCGCACGGACTGCTCGGCATGCGCGAGCGCACGCTTGCCCTGGGCGGCACCTTCGATATCCGCGGCAAGGCCGGGCAGGGCACGATACTCACCGCGACGTTTCCGGTGGTTGAAAGCGAACCGCTGGACAGCTAGCCTGCAGGCGACGGTGTCCGCTCCCGCGTCGGTAGCCGTCCTACACCAAGTCTGAGGCTTGTCCGATAACGGCATCGGTCGCCGGTGCCTACGATGCTGATATGGACTCAACCCGCCGCAAGGAAGCACCGTGCAAAACATGAAGCCGCTGGCGATATTCGCCGGCGTCGCGCTTCTGGTCGGCCTCGTGGCGCTGGTGATGGCGACCCATCCGCTGGTCGCACTGTTCGGCAAACTGGCCATCGCCATCGCAGCGATGGGATTTGCCGCGTTCGCGACCGTCTACCTGATGGGCCAGAGCGTGGCGGCACTGGCAATCCGCAACGAAGATTTTCACTGGCACTGAGGTGCATCCCCAAATATTGGCGGGTACGGCCGGCAGCACATTTGAATTGACGATTACCACACGAAAAGAGAACACGACATGAAACAGCTCATCATTTCCACCATGATTGCCTCGACCCTGATGCTCGGCGCCTGTGCCACGCGCGGTGACAGCGGCGGCACTTATACCCAGGGCGATGTACAGCGCGTCCAGTATGGCTACGTCGAGGACATCGGCTATGTACAAGGCAATGGCAGCACCACCGGCGGCGGCGCGATCGTCGGCGGCATCATCGGCGGCGTGGTTGGTCACCAGGTCGGCAGCGGTCGCGGCAATACGGCGGCTACCGTCGTCGGCGCGGCAGGCGGCGCGCTGATCGGCAACGAAGTCGAAAAGAATCGGAACGTCAGCGATCGCATTGAAGTCCGCGTTCGCCTGGATAGCGGCTCGCGGGTGACCTACACCCAGGAAAGCCCGCGCGATTTTCGCACCGGTGACCGGGTGCGCGTCGAGGATGGCCGCGTTTTTCGTGGCTAGGTCGCGACCGGGTATGCCGCGCGATTCTCGCCGGCAGACTGCAATTGACCGGGCGTGAGCCCGCATGCAAACGGATGCAAAGGGAATCAGCCATGAACTGGGATCAAATCGAAGGCGACTGGATGCGGATGAAGGGCAAAGTGAAAGAACAATGGGGCCAACTCACTGACGATCAGCTCGAGGTGATCGCCGGCAAGCGCGATCAGCTCGTCGGCACCCTCCAGAAGCAATACGGCTACAGCAAGGAACGCGTCGAGGCAGAGCTTGATCGCTGGGCAAAAGACACCAAGTCGTCGAATCCCGAGCGTCCGTCCAAACACTGAGCCGGAAAGCCCGCCGCCGCCACACGACTAACCCGTCAAGACCTCACACCGCAAAGGAAATCACATGAACATGAAACCCATCCAGGTACTGCTCGCTGCCACATTCTGCGCGGCCACGTTTTCCGCGCAAGCCGCTGTGACCAAAGAAGAACACAAGTCAGCCGTCCAGAACGCCGAGATGTCATACAAATCGGCCAAGGCCGCCTGCGCGTCACTGGCCGGCCATGCCAAGGACGTGTGCGTCGCCGAAGCCAAGGTACAAATGACCTATACGGTCTCCAAAGCCGACAGTGAATTCAAGAACACGCCGAAGGCCTTCTATGACGGGCGCAAGGATCTCGCCAACGCGGAATATGACCTCGCCAAGACCAAGTGCGCCGCGCTCGCGGGCAACGACAAGGACGTCTGCATTAAGGAAGCCAAGGCCGTTGAAGTCCGCGCCCTGGCCGATGCCAAGGCCGGCGGCAAAATCAGCGATGCGCGCGCCGAATCGTTCGACGCCAAGAACACCGCCAACTACAAGGTCGCCATCGAAAAATGCGACACGTTCAGCGGCGACACCAAGGACGCCTGCGTGAAGGAAGCGAAAGCGCGCTTCAACAAGTAATCGCGCGCGACACCTCTCCCAGTGGGGCCGCAAGGCCTCACTTTCAGCGGGCCCTGGTGGCCCGTCTTTTTTTGGTGGCACCCGTTCATCGGGTCGCGCCACTCGGCGCGTTGTCGGACAAACGCCGACGGACAAATCGGCTGCGCAGCAATAACGCGCCGTGCGGCGCAGGGCAATAATGGACTTACGCCAAGTCAGGAGCAAAACATGAAAACCCCGTTACCCGCTCACGTCTTCATGATTGCCGCGATAACCGGCGCGGTGTTGTTCGCCGCCGGCTGCGACAAGTACACCGATTCGGGCCAGACCGTCGGCCAGAAACTCGACAACGCGATCGACAAGACCAACGACAAGATCGCCGCTGCCGGCGACAAGGTCGGGCAAAACGTAACCGCGGCCAGTACCGCGGTCGCGAGCGCGGGCGAATCAATTTCCAGCAGCACGGGGGCCGCCCTTGACAAGGCCGGCAATGCCGTATTCACCAAGGTCGACCAGGTCGGCACCATTGTTGACGATTCGGCCATTACCGCCTCCATCAAGGCTGACTTGTTGAAGGATCCCGGCCTGAGCGCGCTCGGCATCGAGGTCAATACCGTCAAGGGCGAAGTCACCTTGAAGGGGGAGGTCTCGACGGACTTGCGAAAACAGCGCGCCGAGGGCATCGCCAGTCACATCGTCGGTGTGACCAAGGTGATAAATCTGCTGAATGTCCGCGGCACCTGAATCGTCTCCTTGACACCCGCGGCTATTGGCGCACTTCCTCGAGTATCTGCGCAACGTTGACGGTGCGCGCCTTGTCTCGGATGGCCGGCAAATACTGGCCTTGCATGC
>JBDTSU010000324.1:0-4354 GCA_039930965.1 Betaproteobacteria bacterium | reverse complement strand
CGCCCTGCGAGGCCCGCCTTGGGGAGGGGCCAGCCCCATGAAATATGCAGGTTAGCCCGGCACGTTAACCCATCAACGCTTTGCGGCGCTCCAGGCTATCTGCCGGCCAGAATTCTGCGCTGTTGTAATACTCCTCGACCGCCGGCATGGCCGGCGGCAGCACCACCCACGGCTGTTTCGACGCGGTAAAAATATGAATGTCCGGCGGCAATCTATCCGGTTCATCGAGCGTGCCGACGCGGACAAACCGCAGTTTGTCTCCCGCCCCGGCATAGTTGCTCCAAAGTGCGATCCGGCAATGCGGGCAGCGATAAATCATCTGTCCCTTGCCACTGTTTGATGGTGTGTTCACTGCCTCTGGCTCGCCACTGAGCACGACGACGCGATTGGATTCGATCATCGCGTTGAGCGCAAACGACGCCCCGCTCTCGCGCTGGCACCAGCGGCAATGGCAACAATGCACGAACAGTGGTTTGGTCAGCATCCGGTAGCGCACGGCGCCGCAGGTGCAGCCGCCGTCGAGGGGAAATGTCGCTTCATGGGTCACGGTTGATTTTCCTTTTCGACGATGTGGCCTCGGCCGATGGCGGACTCCTGCTCGTCCTCAGCCGGATGTGTTTGCCTCAATGTGGCAGGAGTCCGGGAAGGATCTCGCCGGCCGTGCCGCGCAGTGAAATCTGCGCGGCCGCGGTGACCGGCGTGGTATCGGGATTCACTTCAATCACCATCGCACCGGCCTGGCGCGCGACCAGCGGCAACGAAGCCGCCGGCTCGACCACGGACGAGGTGCCGACCGAGAGAAACACATCGCAGCTGCGAGTGGCCCGCATGGCGGCGTCCAGCGCATCCTCAGGCAGCATCTCGCCAAACCAGACCACGTCGGGCCGCAGCATCGAGCCACACTGGGCGCAACGCGGGGGAATCTCGCCCACCTCCGACCACGAGACTGCTTGATGGTGATGGTCAAAACACATTACGCGGCGGATGTTGCCGTGCAGTTCGACGACGTTGCGACTGCCGGCCACGTGGTGCAAGCCGTCGACGTTCTGGGTGATCAGGGTGAAATCGGCATCGCGCGCGATGCTTTGGCGTTCCAGTTCGGCCAGCGCCGCGTGGCCCGCATTGGGAAGCGCCTGCGCCACTGTCGTTCTGCGCCATGCGTACCACTCCCACACCCGTTTCGGGTCGGCGAGGAACGCCTCCGCGGTGGCCAGCTCTTCCGGCTTGAAGCGGGCCCAGAGGCCGGTTAGCGCGTCGCGAAATGTGCCAATACCGGACTCGGCGGAGATACCCGCACCGGTGAGGATGGCGATCGATCGTGCCCGAGAAATCACTTCGCGGGCGAGGGTCAGTTGGTCGGGCATGAACGCCATCATGCCACGGCAAGGGTTGCCTGGTTCAGGCCGCCGACATGACGCTGTAGAAATGTGCCGCCAGCATGGCGCCCACCCAGATGGTCGGGGTATAACCGAATGGCTTGCTGAACTTCCAGATGGGCAATGCGGCAACCAGGATGGCAAGCAACACCACGGTGATGATAGTCGATGTCATGAATCTGCTCCTTTGGCGTCGACGACAACGAACCGGATGCAGATTCGGATTGTCGTTGTTGCCAGCGAGAAGGCTTCTCGACTACGGGCAGACACGTCCATTCCACTATAGGCCCTCGTCGCGCGGGGTGTACAAATATATTTGTCGTTTGACGCTGCTATAAGTTCGTTGCTGTACACAGCGGTTGTTCAGGGTGCGTTGGCCAGTGTGTATTCAAGCTCGTACGAGTGCTTGCCATCGGCGATGATGATCGCCATCTTGCCGGCGATCCCGGCCAGCTGGCCGGTGCCCAAATCCGGAACAACGGTGACGGACAATTGAAACGTGCCGCGATTCATGGTGCCGCTGTGCTGAAATGCAAAGCCGCCACTTTTCCACTGGAGAGCGCCGGTCACCCGCTCAATGGCACCGTAGCCGGCTGAGCCTTTCGCGGCCGTACCCGCGGTCAGCATCTTACCCTTGCTGGTCGCTTCCAAGTCGCCGTGGAATTGCTTGTCGATGGACATTCGACCGACGACCGCGACCTCGACCTCGACCTCGACCTCGTCCTTGTTGGATGGCTCCAAAGAGCCCAAAGTGACCTCAAGTGTTCAGGTGGCGCGATTGTTCATTGTCGATCTTCCTTGCTTGGAGTCTAGGGCAGATGGCAGGAGTTGAATTCGGAATCGCGGCAGGCTGCCGCAGAGTGGAGCAGGATGGTGCGAAAGCCCACGTGGTTCACGCCCGGGTCATCTTCCTGCGGTTGGCGCGAACCGGAGCGGTAGCGTATGCAGTAGTCAGGCGCGCACAGAAAGGAACCGCCTTTGATGACATGCATTGTCGTCGTCGGCGCACGCAGTGCCGGCAGCACTTGGTCGGCCGCTTGGTGGGTCGGTGCCCATGCATCGGTCGTCAGTTCCCACACGTTGCCAATCATGTCAAACAGACCAAGCGCATTCGGCGCGTAACAGCCGACCAGCGCCAAACCGACGAAACCATCCTCGCCCGAGTTCGCAATCGCGAACAGGCCTTGCCAGGTGTTGGCCTGCCGCGGCTGATCGTGGCCTTGCGCGGCCTGCGGCTTTAAGGCGCGGGCGGGCCATTCCCATTGCGCCTCGCCGGGAAGTGTGCGGCCCTTCCATTTTGCATATGCCTGGGCATCTTCGAAAGCGACTGTCACCACCGGGAACGATCCATGCCCGTCAATCCCTGTCGCCGGTCCACCGGGGTGACGCCAGTTGGCGCCCGGCGTGAATCGCCACCACTGCCTCATGCCATTCAGCTTGTAGGGCATCACGAACACCACTGCGCCGGGCCTGAGCATCTCAGGCGACAGTTCGGGACGTAGAGTCGGATTGACTTCTCGCTTGGCGACGGTGGTATAGCCTGTGGCTTTCACGAATTCGGCGAACGCGTCATTGGTCACTTCGGCGCGGTCCATCCAAAAGCCGGCCACGGGTACTTTGCGGATCGGATGTTCCTCGGGATAGACGTTGTCACCGAATTCGAGGCTGCCGCCGGGCACCCACACCATCCCGGCGCGGGCTGCGGCAGCATCGAGCGGCGGCAGAGCGCAGCGCGCAGTGCGCAGTCTCCGTCTGCTTCGTCTTCGACCCGTCCTGCGACCACTTCCATCCGACGGCACACGCCAGCAGGGTCACTGTCGCCAGGGTAGCGGCCCAGCGCCCGAAGTGAGAGTTTTGTCGCATTGCCGTGCCGTGAAATCTATCCGTTGAGAGATTTAGTTTGATCTGCAACCGTGCCTGGACCAACTGGCATAAGGACTGCCATCACGAACATGTTGTTGGCATGGATCATCATTTCTCGACGTGAATTCGATGCGATCCGGCATCGCTATCATTTTCAGGAGATGAAGCGCTTGAATGAACAAAATGTATATTCTGAACATGTTTTTATGTGGTTCATATTTTTGACAGATACGCCAGACTCGCGCTAACGATCAAGAAAGGGAAGCGCTGGTGCATGCCCACGGGGAATTGCTCAATCAGACCAAAATGACTATCAACATTTTTCGTTCCCTCAAGCAGCTGCTGACCCTTGCCCTGCTGGGCGGCGTGGCCACCCTGGCCAATGCTGAAAATCTTGTCAGCATGAAGACCGTGGCCATGCCTGCCTTTGCGGGCACTCCGTCGGACGTATTCGTGGCCTCCAATGTGCCTGTCATCGTCCAGGGAAATCTACTCTGGCGCCTCGACGAGAGTCGCAAGGAATGGATTGAACTGGCATGGCGCCCTTCGGGCCGCATTCGCGGCACAGTCGAAAACGGACCGCGCCCATATTTGTTGCTTGAATCCGAAGAAGGGAACGGCATCAGCCACGTAGCGAGCTATCCGCTGCCAAACGTTCCCCCGGAAAAGGTTTTGCCGGCCCTCCCCCTGCGATTCTCTCAGGCCAAGGGGGCCGTGCTTGGCGGCGTCGTGTATCTCGCCGGTATCTCGATGGATGGAACGTCGCACTGGCTATCGATTGATCCCAAATCTCCCGAGCCGGTCTGGGGAAAGCTCTTAGCCTGGGGCGCCAATTCTCCCGGGATCACGGCAGTCGTCGCGCAGGATTCGGCACTCTATGTGACTGTCAGGGAATCTGTTGGCGAGGGGGACAAGGTGTGGCGCTGGGCTCCCGGAGATCGCTGGTCGGAAAGAGGCATCTTGCCCGGTTCCGTGGTCGAAGGCTCGGCGCGCGCGATCGGCCAGGCCCACGTCATGATGCTGGTCAGACCAGGCACGAGTGCCGCGGCGAACGCGGGTTCCCAATTCATCACTTATCACACCATCACCGGCTCGTTTTCAAATCAAGGGGCGTC
>JBDTSU010000323.1:0-4368 GCA_039930965.1 Betaproteobacteria bacterium | reverse complement strand
CCATAAAAACATGGAGGCCCATATGAAACATTTCCCCCCACTCGCCGCCGGCGCGCGCGCGCTGGCATTGGCCGGTCTCGCCAGCCTTGCCTTGCTCGCGACCACGGTCGACGCCAGGACATTCCGTTGGGCCAGTGCCGGCGACATCCTGACCATGGACCCGCACTCGCAGAATGAAGGCTTGAACAATCCCATGAACGACCATGTGTATGAGTCGCTGCTGACGCGTGACAAGGGCATGGGCCTCGAGCCATGCCTGGCGGTGTCGTGGAATCAGGTGGACGCCAATACCATGCGCTTCAAGCTGCGCGACAAGGTGACTTTCCATAACGGCGCGCCGTTCAGCGCCGACGATGTGGTCTTTTCCCTTTACCGGGCGATGGACAAGAAGTCCGACTACAAGGCCTACATCGAGGGCATCAAGGAAGTGAAGAAGATCGATAACCTGACCGTCGATATCATTTCCGCCGGCCCCAACCCGACGCTGCTCGACCAGCTGACGCAGGTGCGGGTGCTGAACAAGGCCTGGGCCACCAAGTTCAACGTCCTGCAGCCGACCGATTTCAAGGCCAAGGAGGAATCCTATGCGGTGCGCAATGCCAACGGCACCGGCGCCTACATCCTGAAATCGCGCGAGCCGGACGTGAAGACCGTCTTCGTGGCCAATTCAAACTGGTGGGGCAAGCGCGACGGCAACGCCGACGAAGTCATCTACACGCCGATCAAGTCCGACTCGACCCGGGTGGCCGCGCTGGTCTCCGGCGAAGTTGACCTGATCCTCGACCCGCCGGTGCAGGACATCAGCAAGCTGAAAGAAAACAAGGACCTGAAAGTCGTCGAAGGCAACGAAAACCGCACCATCTTCGTCAATTTCGACCAGGGGCGCGATGAACTTCTCTATGGCAGCAAGGGCAAGAACCCGTTCAAGGATTTACGCGTGCGCCAGGCGATGCTGCTGACGATCGACGTTCCCGCTCTCCACAAAACGGTGATGCGCGGCCTGTCGTTGCCGACCATGTCGATGATCGCGCCGCAGGTGCGCGGCTACTCGAAGGACCTGGAAAAACGCCCGGCCGTGGATGTGGAGAAAGCGAAAAAACTGATGGCCGAGGCCGGCTTCGCCAACGGCTTCGACGTCACCTTCGATTGCCCGAACGACCGCTACAAGAACGATGAAAAGATCTGTACCGCCATCGCCGGCATGCTCTCCAAGATCGGCATCCGCATCAAGTTGAATGCGATGCCCAAGGCCGCGTACTTCCCGAAAGTGCAGAACGCAGACACCAGCATGTATCTCTACGGCTGGGGCGTGCCGACCTTCGATTCCCTGTATTCGCTGCAGGAACTCATCCACACCAAGGGCGCGGGCGCGGACGGCGCGGCCAACTACTCCGGCTACTCGAACGCCAAGGTGGACGCCCTCATCGACAAGCTCAAGACCGAGACCGATTTCAAGAAGCGCACCGAACTCACGCGCGAGGCGCTGCTGCTGAACCAGGCCGATGTCGGCCATATCCCGCTGCACCACCAGGTCATCCCGTGGGCGATGCGCAAGAACGTGAGCGTGGTGCACACCGCCAACAATGCGCTGTACGCGAAGTGGGTGGTGATCAAGTGACGCATTCCGTCCAAGAGCGCAAGCGAAGCGCAGCGCGATTGGAAACGGATGCGTCATCCCCGCGCAGGCGGGGATCCAAGTGTTTTTGGAAAGTGGGTGGTGATCAAGTGACGCATTCCGTCCAAGCGCGCAAGCGAAGCGCAGCGCGATTGGAAACGGATGCCCTTATGCCGCTAAATCGGCGTCAGGTGCACCGAGCACGGTACCCGTAGGGTGCGCACTGCGCACGGTTTGCCGAAACGGCGTGCGCGGTGCGCACCCTACGCGCTGAAGTCGACGTGGGTAGCCATCAAGCGGATTGGCGTGGTGAGGGGGTGGACGGATGCCGGCCCACCCTCGCCATTTTGGTTGCGCTGCAGCATTGCCGGCCGAGCGGCGGCGCCTGCCTCGAATTTGTAAAAAAGCTATAATGCGCCGCTGCCCGTCGAGGCGACTCGATGGGCAGTTTGTTTATGCCTTGCCTGCGCTTACCTGCCCTGCAGCCCACGCGTATTCGGCCCGCCGGCGACCACAAATTGCCGCGTGAGCCACCCTGAATGTACGGTGACCGCCATGAAACCTGCCGCCCTGATCCCTTCACCCCTGATTGCCACCGTTTGCGCGCTGCTGATCGCGCTGGTACCCGGCCTGGCCGGCGCCAAGACCCTGCGTTATGCAAGCCAGGATGATCCGCAGACGCTGGATCCGCATTCGGCCAACCTGCTGCCGACCAATCGGGTGCTGTCGCAGGTGTACGAAGGCCTGGTGGTGCGCGACAGGAACTTCAAGCTGGTTCCCGGCCTCGCCGTCTCCTGGAGCCAGCCCGATTCGAAGACCTGGCGATTCAAGCTGCGCCCCAATGTCAAATTCCATGAAGGCCAGGCCTTCAGCGCCGACGACGTGGTGTTTTCCGTTGAACGCGCCCTGCATCCGCTGTCGCAATTGAAATCGTCGCTGCAAGGCGTGGCCAGCGCGAGAAAGGTCGATAACCTGACCGTCGACCTGATCATGAAAGAACCCAACCCGGTCCTGCTCAACCACCTGTTCCAGTTCCGCATCGCGTCGAAGGAATGGGCGATCAAGAACAAGTCCGTGGCGCCGCAGAACTACAAGGATGGCGAAGATACCTACGCCTCGCGCAACACCAACGGCACCGGGCCTTTCAAGGTCACCGTGCGCCAGGCCGACGTGAAGACGGTGCTGGTCGCCAATCCCGACTGGTGGAACAAGGGCAGTCCGGAAAAAGGCAACCTCACCCAGGTTGACCTGCTGCCGGTGAAGTCCAACGCCACACGCGCGGCGGCCTTGCTATCCGGTGAAGTCGATTTCGTCCTCGATCCGCCGCCGCAGGACATCGCGCGCCTCAAAAGCAATCCCGCCATCAAGATCCTCGAAGGCACGGAAGCGCGCTTCCAGTACCTGGCCTTCGATACCCACCGCGATGAACTCCTGTACAGCGATGTCAAGGGCAAGAACCCGCTGAAGGATGTGCGGGTCCGCCGGGCCATCGCCTATGCCATCGACGTTGAGGCCATCAAGGAAAAAGTCATGCGCGGACTGGCCGTGCCGAGCGGCAGCGTCGTGCCGCCGGGCGTCCAGGGCTATAGCAAGGAGGCCGACAAGCGCTATCCGTTCGACAAGGAAAAGGCGAAAACGCTGCTTGCCGAGGCCGGCTACCCGAACGGCTTTGGCATCACCCTCGATTGCGGCAACATCCAGCCCGCGTCCGACATTTGCCAGGCGATCCCGCCGATGCTCTCGCAGGTCGGGATCCGCGCCACCCCGAACATCATTCCGCAGGCGACCTACTTCCCCAAGATCCAGAAATTCGACACCAGCATGTATCTCCTGTCGTGGGGCGCGGCGACCTACGATGCGCTCTACAATTTGCAACTGCTGTTGCACACCAGCACCGGCGAGAATACCGGACTGGGTGATTCCAACTACGGCCGTTTTTCCAATCCGAAAATGGATGAGCTGATCGCCAGGATCCGCGTCGAAGGCGACATGAGAAGGCGCGATGGCTACATTCGCGAAGCCCTGCTGCTCAACAACAGCGAGGTCGGCATCCTGCCGATCCACCAGCCGCTGGTGCCGTGGGCCATGCGCAAGAATGTCGATGCCGTGTTCGCGCCCAATAACATCGCCTACTTTTTTCGCTTCAAACTAAACTGATGATTGTTGCAATTCGCCGTGTAAATCGTGGTGATGCTCTTTACCGGGTACTTCCCCCTTCGACGAAGGGGGACTGAGGGGGATTTGCAGCGCTTGCGCGATGGCGACGACCGAAAATCCCCCTCAATCCCCCTTTGAAAAGGGGGAAGTGCTACAAAACGGGCTCTCTACTGCGGATAAGACGAATTTCAATCAACTCCCCAGCTCCTGAACAAAACCGAAAGCGCGCACATTCATGTTGGCATTTGTTATCCGGCGGTTGTTGCAAAGCATCATGGTTATGCTGGCGGTGGGATTCATCGCTTTTTCGCTGTTCAATTTTGTCGGCGATCCGGTATCGCTGATGCTGCCGCCGGAGGCCACCGCCGCCGACCGCGACGAAGTGCGCAAGAGCCTGGGGCTCGACGCGCCGTTCTACGTGCAGTTCGCCACCTTCATCGGCAATGCATTGCAGGGCAATTTCGGCATTTCGCTACGCCTGGGGCGGCCGGTCTCGCAACTGCTGATCGAGCGCCTGCCCGCCACGCTGGAACTGGCCACCACGGCCGCGCTGATCGGGTTGTTCATCGGCATCCCGCTCGGCGTTTACACCGCGC
>JBDTSU010000322.1:0-4390 GCA_039930965.1 Betaproteobacteria bacterium | reverse complement strand
GGAAAAATAGGAATAGGTGCATTCCTTCTTGTCGAGATTGACGACTTCGAATTTGTCGTCAGCTTTATATACGGTTTCCGTGCCGGAATTGGACAGCAGGTTTTTCAGCTTCATCTTCACGACGGCGGAACTACGGCCCCCTTTGTTGTATTCAGCCTTCTGGACCACCATGGGATCCTTGCCGATCATGACGACGTTGCCGGGGCGGAGTTCTTGAGCGATTTTCATTGGATTACCTAAAACGTTGGAAAGAGTGCTGGCCGATGGGTGAAATCCGCCGGATTCCGGCGATGCAAAGTCATTCACGATACGGCAAAGCCTTAAATTTTAGCGTTTTTCCGGTAAAAACTCAATAAGTTGGCGGCCAGGTCCGGCATGTCGGCCAATCGCTTCGACCAATCCAAGGCATGCGTGTTCAACGCGGGCAAGTGCGCCAGGAAGTCGTTCCAGGCCGGTCCGATTTCCTCCCGAATCGGCCTATTCCAGGCCAGCCACAGCCGGCGCATGGCGGCTTCGGCCCGCGCTGACAATCCGCAACAGTAGAGATCGAGAAAGGCATTCAATTTCTTCAGGTGCGCATCATCGGCTTGAGGGTAGATATGCCAAACCAGCGGCTTGGCCGCCCACTGGGCGCGCACGAATGAATCTTCCCCGCGGACAAAGAGTATGTCGTTGCGCCACAGGAGATCGTCGAAATCCGCCAATGGAACAAATGGCGTGACCTCAAACTCATGCATTGGCGCGCCTTCTGGCGCGATTTCGGCCTGTGAGCCGCGCCAGCGCTCGAGTCTTTCCGCGAGCGCCCCTTCTGACACCCTGCAGAGGACTGTTTCTTTCGACTCAGAAATAGCCGTAAACAAGGTTTCGACCGGTGCATGGTCATAGCCGAAAACGAGAATGTGCAAGCCCGTTTGATCCGTCGGTTTTGCCGCCGCTCTTGCTGCCGTATCGCGCCGAGTGATCAAGTCGCGCTCGCGAATCAATCCGCCCGTTCGGGTCGTGAATCCCGGGAAGAAGAAATAACTGGTCAATGGCAACGTTACATGCGGAGACGGCAACAGATGATGTTCGCGCACCCACGGTTCGGCGCTCAGGTATTCGAGATTGACCCAGAAAGGAGGGGGCGCCCTCAATGCCATCAGGTTCAGGTAATCCGCTGGCAAGCCGCAGCCAAACGCCTCAATGACCAAGTCCGCCGCCGGCGCAATACGTGTCGCGTCGGACCCGTCACGCCATTCAACGATGGTCACCTCGCCGACACGTTGCATCGGTATCCCGGTCCTGATCGATGGCACCAGGCGCTGGAAACTGGCCAGGTCATCGACGGCCAGCCTGATCGTCGCCGCATACTCGGCTGCAAGCTGGCGCGCCAGGCGCCAGGCGACGCCGATGTCACCATAGTTATCGACGACCCGGCAAAAGATATCGCAGCTTAATGGTGAAGGCGGTAAATATTGCACATTCGGCAAATCGGGCGAGTGCGCCGAAGGCGCCGAATGGGTCAATCCAGTCCGAGCGCTGCGATCGCGTTGCGCGCCGCCTCATATTGCGATGCGTCGGCGGAACTGGCCTGGCCCAGGGCGCGTATGCGCTCGAGGCGCCGGGAAAGGTCCATCGTCGGCACAACGCCGTCGGCGGTCAGTCCCGCCAGCATCTCATCGGCCTTCGCCGGGTCGTTGCAGATCAGCGCCATGTCGCAACCGGCATTCAGCGCGGCGTGCGCGCGTTGCGTCATGGCGCCGGCGACACTGGCGCCTTCCATCGACAGGTCGTCGCTGAAGACAATGCCGCCAAATCCAAGCCGGTGCCTGAGAATGCTCTTGAGCCAGGTTGCCGAAAAGCCTGCCGGTTGATCGTCGATGGCCGGGTAGATCACGTGTGCCGGCATGATTCCCATCAATTCCTGGCGGAGGCTGAGATCCTCGAAGGGAATCAGATCCGTTTCGGCAATGGCTTCAAGCGTGCGCGGGTCGACCGGAATCTCATGGTGCGAATCCGCGCGCACGTACCCGTGCCCCGGAAAATGCTTGCCGACCGCGCCCATGCCGGCGGCGGACAAGCCCTTGATCAGCCGCGCCGCAAGGATGGTGACAGCCCGCGGCTGGCGATGAAATGAGCGATTGCCAATGACCGAACTCTCGCCCCAATCGAGATCCAGAACTGGCGCGAAACTGAAGTCCACGCCGTGGTGGATCAGTTCCCACGCCAGCACCAGGCCGACCTGTTCCGCCAGCGCGGCGGCACGTCCCGGTTCCTGTTCCCACACTTCACCCAGTGCACGCATCGGCGGGATCGCCGTAAAGCCTTCTCGAAAGCGTTGTACCCGGCCTCCCTCGTGATCCACCGCAATGGGCAACGCTGGATTGCGCAGCGCGTGAATGGCGGACGTCAACTCGATCAGCTGCCGCGGTGATTCGTAATTGCGCGCAAACAGGATCACGCCGCCGACCAGCGGGTGCTGAAGGCGCCGGATGTCCTCGTTCGACAGGACCTGACCGGCGACATCCGTCATGACCGGCCCAAGCAACAGGTTCAAGCTCATTGCGATTTTTTCTCCAAAATAACGAACGCCAGGGCGTGGTCATTTTCGTCGGAAAGCGAGATGTGTGCGGCGACGATTTTCTCGGTGACGAATTTTTCCGCGAGTGCCGCGCTGGGCGCGATGAGCGGCTTGCCGTGCGGGTCGTGGGCAATACTGACATCGTGCCAGCCGACTGTTTCGCCGATGCCGGTTCCCCAGGCCTTTGAGAACGCTTCCTTGGCGGCGAAGCGCTTGGCCAGGAATCGCGCCGGCTGGCTCGACTGCGCGTATTCCGCCACTTCGCTTTCGCTGAGAATGCGATGCAGGAACCGGTCTCCATAGCGAAACAGCGCATCCTCGATGCGTTTGACGCTGACGAGATCGGTACCGATGCCCTGGATCATGGTGCGCCGCCCGCCTCGTGCCGATAGCGCCTGACCGTCTCCGCCAATCCTAACTCCAGCGCATCGGCGATCAAGGCATGACCGATGGAAACTTCGGCCACGTCCGGCACCGTGGCGACGAACCGGGCCAGGTTGGCGAGATTCAGGTCGTGACCCGCGTTCACACCCAGTCCTGCCTCATGCGCGGCGCGCGCACACGCTACAAAGCGCTGCAACACCGCGGCTTCGTCCGGGCCGCCGAACGCGCGCGCGTAGGGCTCGGTATAGAGTTCAACTCTATCGGCTCCCAACGTCGCCGCGGCCGGCATCGCGCGCGCATCCGCATCCATGAACAGGCTGACGCGCACACCGATCGACTTCAGTTCAGCGATGACCGGCGCCAGGCGCGCCGAGTCGGCCGCAAGGTCCCAGCCATGATCCGAGGTGAATTGACCGGTCTCGTCCGGAACCAGGGTGCATTGCCGGGGTCGGACATCGCGAACAAATTCAAGCAGTCCGTGGAAGGGATTGCCTTCGATGTTGAACTCCGCGCGCGGCCATGCCTTCAGCAGGTCCGCGAGTGCGCGCACATCGTCGTCGCGGATATGGCGGCCATCGGGACGCGGGTGGATGGTGATGCCATCCGCGCCCGACTCCAGCGCGATACGCGCGGCGCGGACCACGCTCGGGATGCCGAGTGACCGGGTGTTGCGCAGCAGGGCGACCTTGTTCAGGTTGACGCTAAGCAGAGTCATCGTATCAGCGCAGGTCGCGCATCAAATTGCGGGTATGCAGCACTTTGTCGCCCAGCAGGTGGTTGATCATTCTGCGCATGAGCTGCTTGGCCTGGACCTGCGTCTGCGGATCCGCGTAGTCATTGTTCGCCATATCGATCAGGGTCTTGCCGGACAGTTGCAGGCAATCCTCATTGTACGATTGCCGCGCCATCTCGCAGCGAACCGGTCCGCGCTCCGCCTGATACAGGTACTCTCCCTCTGGATCGAGCGGTCGGTGCGACTCGGCCTCTTGCGAGAGTTGCAACGCGTAGCCGAGTTCCTGCAGCAACCTGACCTCGAACTGGCGAAGGATGGTGGCGATATCGCGCACGCCATTTCTGTCGGCCGACAAGGTGGCCAATGCATTGACTGCCGCCCCATAGGCATCGAACAGCACATCGTGCGGATCTTCGCGGTGGGTCAGCTTTAGCAACAGTTCATTCATGTAGAACGCGGACAACAACGCCGCGCCGGAAAGCTGGGGAATGATCCGTTCCTGTTCGACCGTTTTGAGCGTCTTCATCTCGGACTTGCCAAACCAGTTCAATGTCAGCGGCTGGAACGGGTTCAACAGCCCGCGCATCGCGCCATGCGGGCGCTTGGCGCCTTTGGCCACCAGCACCACGCGTCCATGGGAACAGGTGAAAGTCTCGACAATCAGGCTGGTCTCCCGGTAAGGGTAGGTATGCAGGACAAACGCGCGATCCGAT
>JBDTSU010000321.1:0-4404 GCA_039930965.1 Betaproteobacteria bacterium | reverse complement strand
GAACCATCCAAATTGGACCTGATCAGAGCTTCCTTGGGTATTTCTGATGCTGACATGGGCGGCAACCCGCGTTGGCGCCGGATCGGTGCCGACTTGCCGGCCGTCGCGCCGGTCGCGCCGCGCCACGCCAGGACATTCGTGGAAAGCGGTTCCGTCCTACAACGGACTCGGCAAAAACGAAGCACGCTGTCGGGAATCCCCTGATAGCGATAAAAAGTGCCGGGCGTAAGGTGACGTCATGGAGATGAGCGCTCTCTGCATCATCAACCGCGAAGATCATCCGAATCGCCGGCAACGGCTCCATTCGGATCAATTGAATCCCACCGGTTGATTGTCCATCGCTGACCGAGGAGAATTTGTCATGACATCCGCATCGTTATCGTTTATCAACCCGACCCTGATCGATGGCATTAGCGACCAGCTCGCCGACAATTTTTCGCGACGCGTTTTCGACGCCGTCCCGGACATCAGCGAATGCGTTGAATTCGAATCGGAAGCGTGCACGAGCGCGACCGGAAAGAAGCGCTTTGAACGGGCATCGCAACTGCTGATGGCGCGCCGGCGGGATCTGCAAACCCAGACCGCCGCTGCGGTGCGGCGGATTTTCGATGAAAAACTGGGCTATCTGCTCGATGGCGCGGGCACCGGCAGCCGCGTGTCGCTGGGAAGCCTGTCCCTGCTCACCGACGACCGGCTGGACGAGGAAATCGCCATCAACCACTGCAGCCGGCGCCTGAAAGAACAATGTGAATTCGAACTCTGGGGCCTGAACCAGCGCGTCGCCACGCTCACCGGCCGCGGCCAGCCCGACGACAGCCACAACCCGGTCTTTCCGCTGACGTTCGCCCAGGCCCTGATGGAAGGCATTGCCTCGCTCGAAACCGATGCCGGCGTGCGGCTGGTGGTGTTCAAGACCTTCGGACCGGTCCTGCTGGAAATCGTACCGGCCGTCTATGCGGCGGCCAACGCCGACCTCACGGCCCGCGGCATCGACATAGAAAGCGGCGAATACTACGGGCGGCCGATACTCACGCCCGAGCGCCATTCCCCGCCGTTGGCGACCGATCAGGAGATCGCATTGGGCGCCACCCGGGTCAACCAGGAGTTGACGTCGGCGCTGACGCAGATTCTGACCAAGACATCGACCACGTTGCCGGTCTATGTAGAACCAGACACAGCGGCCACCGGCACGGCGCAACGGTCAACCGCACCGTCGCCGTCGGTCATTCGGCCGGACGCGGCCACCGCGCCTGCCTGGCACGCGGGGCTGCGCGAAATCACCAAGAGCGCCGCGCGCGACCGCGCCGAACAGCCCGCGGACGGCCGCACACTGCACGAGGCGCGCCGCGCGCTGCAGGACAAACTCAGCCGCGACGAGCAGGTCATCAGCGATATCGTCACGGTCATGTTTGACCGCCTGCGCACGGAGCCCCGCATGCCGCCGCCGTTGCGCGATATCGTCGCGCGGCTGCAGCTTCCGGTGCTGGAACTCGCGCTTCGCGACCGCTCACTGCTCACCCAGGTACAGCATCCGGTGCGCAAGCTGATCGACCTGATTGCCGAATTCGGACTCACCGTCGGCCTGGGCGATGACGATACGTCAACACTGCGCTCGGTGGAAAACATCATCGAGGGCGTGATCCAGATCCATCATGACGAGCCCAACGCCTTCAAGCTGGCGTTCGAACGGCTCGATCAGCTCTTCTATCACCATGAGGAAGCCGCACTCCTGACCGATACCAATCTGCGCGCGCTGGAGCGTCACGAGGCGGTGATGTTCGCCGGCCATCATGCCGATCGCGAAATCGCATTGCGCCTGCAGAACCTCACGCTGCCGGCCGGGATCGGCACCTTTCTCATGACGGTATGGCGCGAAGTGCTGGTGCACAACCACCTTCACGGCGGCCTAAAGGGGGCGCCGTGGAAGCTGGGGCTGGCGACGCTCGATGACATTCTCAAGAGTCTGCGCGCGGGCACGCCGGAAAGCGAACGCCGGCGCCTGGCGGGCGTGCTGCCGCACGTCATCGAATTCCTGCTGAATTCGCTGGATAGCGACGACGATCACGACGTACTGGCCGCCAACTTCTTTGTTGAACTGAACCGGGCACACGAGCTGGCAATCGCCGGAAAGTGGGACGAAATCGGCGGCGAACGGGTGGTACCTCCGGCCGCCGCGCTGCTGGATGCGTCGGGCACGGCTTCCCCGAGTGCGACGCTTACCGGCCTCGGGCTCGCCTGCGGGGACTGGATCGAAACGCGCGACTTTGCCGGGACCCGGCGCTGGCGGCTGAACTGGATCACCTCGATCCTCGGCACCTGTGTGTTCAAGCACTATGAAACCAACAGCACGCGCAACATGAGCTGCGAGGAACTGCGCGAGCGCCTCGCGTCCGGCGAGGTGCATTTGGTTCGCGGCCTGGGGCTGGCCGACGAGGTGGTGAATGGCGCCTTCGAGACCGTGTCGCGCAAGGCGCGGCGCGAGGAAGCCACGCTGGCACATCACTCGCCGAGCGCCGCCAACCGCAACGCATCGGAACTCAACGTTGCGCATCAATGGGGCACGGCCGGGCCGACGCAAACCGGCACGTTGGCACCGCGCAAAGCGATCGGCTAAGGAGTTCAAAATGATGAACGCGCAACAGCTGCCCGGCGCCAATCCTGACGGAATCGACGTGGTCGACCGCAAGGTGCTGGAAGCAATGGCGCGCGGCGACGCCGCCGTCGAACGCGAATTCATCACGCTCTACCGGCGCTTGAATCGCGAGGACATGGAGAAACTGCGCCAGGCCATCGCCGAGGGCGACATCGCGGGCGCGCTGCATACCGCCCACCGCATTTCGGGCGCGGCCCGAATGATCGGCGCTGCGAGTTTGGCGGCCGTGGGCGGTGTGGTCGAAGCCGCGAGCCGCGCCGGCAACATGCATGACGTCGAAGCAAACCTGCCGGCACTGGAGCAGCAGGTCTTGCTGGTCGATAACTATCTTGAATCATTTTTATTGGAAAAACGATGAAACATCCCACCCCTTCACCAACCAAAGATTTCACACCGCCGATCGCCGACCTGCGCTTCCTGGTGGTGGAGGACCACGGTTTCCAGCGATGGGCCGTGCGCAAGGCCCTCGAGGACCTCGGCGCGCGCGTAGTGCTTGAGGCCGCCGACGGCCGCGCGGCCCTGGAAATCCTGCAGAATTCGCCTGAGCCGGTCGACATCATCGTCAGCGATCTCGACATGCCCGGCATGGATGGCATGGAATTGATTCGCCACATCGGCGAAGTCGGCAGGCCGGTGTCGATCATCCTGGCCAGCGCGCTGGATCGGGCGCTGATCGGTTCGGTCGAAACCATGACCTCCGCATACGGCATCAACCTGCTTGGCGCGATCAAAAAACCGATCACCGCGGAAGCCCTGCAGGCGGCGATCTCGCGTCATGTGATCGCCCCGGCGGCAGTGAAGCCAATCAGCACGGCGGGGCCGGCCTTCACGCTTGAAGAAGTTCTGGAGGGCCTGCGCAATCACGAGTTCGAACCCTACTTCCAGCCCAAGGTGAATCTTGCCACCGGTGCCATCAAGGGGGTTGAGGCACTCGCACGCTGGCGCCACCCAAAGAAGGGCATTATCCCGCCCGGCGCGTTCATCAAGAAACTTGAGGAGAGCGGGAACATCGACGCGCTCACATTGACCATGCTGGAAATGGCCGCAGTCTGCTGCCGGACCTGGCGCCGCGCCGGGCTGGATGCCACCGTGGCGGTAAACCTGTCGATCAATTCGCTCGCCGATGTGAAGCTTGCCGATCGCATTACCGAGCTCGTGCTTGCCCAGGACCTCGATCCGCGCCATATGGTGCTCGAGGTCACCGAATCGGCTGCCTCCGCCCAGCTCGGCAGCGTGCTGGAAAACCTGTCGCGGCTGCGCATGAAAGGCTTTGGACTGTCGATCGACGACTACGGCACCGGCTATTCGTCGATGCAGCAGCTCTCGCGCATCGCCTTTACCGAACTGAAGATCGATCAGTCATTCGTCTGGAATGCCGACAAGCAGAAATCCAGCCGGGTCATCCTGGAATCAAGCCTGGACATGGCGCGGCGACTGAATATCGTCGCGGTCGCGGAAGGCGTGGAAACGCAAATCCAATGGGACTTGCTAAAGACGCTCGGCTGCGAACTGGCGCAAGGCTACTTCATCGCCCCGCCGATGGAGACGGGAGAATTCTTTCGCTGGGTCAAGGCTTGGAACCCGCCCGGCCCGCTCCACCAGGCCGCACCAGTAGAGCCCTCCCTGTCACACCCGTCGCCGCATCAATTCCACGTCCCCGCGTTCGATCCGGGCCTGTTTGCCGCCATGGCGCCGGGCGCAAACGAAATACATTGACGCTAGCCTGCATATTTCATGGGGCTGGCCCCTCC
>JBDTSU010000320.1:0-4423 GCA_039930965.1 Betaproteobacteria bacterium | reverse complement strand
TGGTGTAGAAAAAACCATTCACAAAATCGGGCCGCATGTGGTCCAGCATCAGTCCATAACGGGCCGTCCCCATCTTGAATCCGCGCATGAAGCCCTCGCGGAACGCTTCCTGCAGGAAACGCGTCATGGGCCGCGGAAAGTGGATGCCATCCTGCTCCCAGACGCCCACATCAGGCGCTGCAAAAACGAGTTCGCTCATGTTGCCTCCCGAAAAATTGTTTTTTTGGTGACGCGGTCTGGACGATCTGTGGCGCGGCCCGTGTGTACGCAATACCCGGGCAATTCAAGGACCCGCGCCCGACACGAGGAATAGTCCCCGGTCAGGGGTGTCATATTACTGTAACGTGAAATATCGAGGCAGGGGGGTACTTTTGCATGCGCGAGAATCACTGCCATTCTGGTTTGCAGTGCGCGCGGTTACGGGTACCGCGCTCGGCGCGCTGGCGAAATTGGCCCTGGTGGCGGCCAATGTAAGCCTGTTCATCGCCAGTCCGCTGATCGCACCGCTGGCGATGCTGGGTGAGGGCGCGAGCCTTGGCGGATTTGTCGGGCGCGCGACCGGTGCCGGTAACCAGGAGGGGAGGTACCGGGAGGGGAGGTTTGAGACGCTGGCGCGCGATGCCATCTCAACCGGGCAAGTGGTGCTGGTCGCGAAGACCACGACGGCTCAGGAAACGGCCATCACACAGGAAGTCATGCAGGTTTCGGTGAACAACTACTGCGGCCTCTGCCTCGCTTGATACGCCGTTCGCCTGCTCTGGCAGACGACGAATGTGCTTCAGGCGCGGGTGGGTCTCAGTGCGATTGTTTCAACTTCTTGTACGTCCGACCCATATCAGCTCCGCGGTCCGTGTCCACCAAGCCATGCTTGATGTCGCGGGCGGCCTGCTTCATCGGCTCACTTGAGACGGTACCGGTCGTATCGATCGATTCGTCGCGCTCATGGGGCAACTGTGCTGCCAATTTCCCGAGCAGGCCATGGCGTGCGCGCCTATTGCCGCGTGGCGATTGGCCTAAAACATCGGAAGAAACCGCTGATGCGGGCGTGTCCTTCAATTGAGTTTTGGATTTCAGGGCGCTGGGCGGGGGTGAACCTTCGGCCGTGAAATCGGTGTTCTGTTGCTCAATGGTTTTGACCTTGACTGCAGGAGCGGGCGGCGTTCGAAGCATGATGGCATCCTTGATGAAGTGAATTGATGGCGCACAGCACGGGCTCTGCGCCGGATCGACGGCGCTAGGCGGCAAGCCGCTTTCGCTCATCGCGCATGGTACGGACGCGGTCATGATTCTCCTGGACACCATTGAGCTGGAGCATGACCACCGGCAGCACGTCCACCGGCAGATTCTTGTTGACCGCCTGTTGATAGGCGCCCAACGCCATGTCCTCGGCGCGTTCACATTCTTCCAGCACGGCGAGGTCGTTATTGGCGCTGAGGGCTGCGCGCAGGTCGAGCCAGGCGCGGTTGAGGGGCGCCAGTACCGAGCCCGACGGTTCCGGCGAGCCGCCGTAGTGTTTCACCAGTTCCGCCAGGGTGTGCACGCTTTCGCGGCAGCGTGTCGCGCAGATCGTGAAATAGGCGCGGAGCGCCGCATCCTCGGCATCTTCGGCGCAGGCGGTGAATCCGTTTTCGCCGTCGCGCGAGGTTTCGATCAGCGTGTTGAGCGTGTCGATGATTTCGTCGTTTTCCATGATGTTCTCCAAGAGGGCGGTGGTGCCGCGATTGTCCTGGCTGCGTCGATTGCAGCCGGGAATGTCCGCTCCATGATGACGCTGGACGGAGTCCGGCCCTATCAGACAATTCCGACATCTCGGGTCAGACAAATGGACACATCGCGGAGGGAATAGCGGCAGGCGATGGCGGTGGACAGCCATTGAAATTTCCACTGACAACGCTGACATTCGGCTGGATCTCGGTCCAGAGTGGCGTGCCGCCGGTGGCGACGTCGTACAGCCGGAAGGTCATCGGTACGTTGCTGTTGATGGGCGTGCCTGAGGGATTGGTGAGGAATCCCTGGTAATTGATCGCCGGGGGAATCTGGGCATCGCAAAGGGGCGCGATCAAAGCGAGGTACGCGCACAGCGCTAATCGAAAAAGATTGATCATCTCCGGCGCCCTTCCTGTCTGGCCGTGCGTGCGCGCGGCACGTTGCCATTAGGTCATTTGCCGGGTGGCAGGTAAATGAAATGCGTGGGCGGGTGAAATGAATTCGAGCAAAGAATGATTCAACTCAAAAAAAGAGAACAGGGAGCGGCCGTCGCCGCCGTCGCGGTTTGCCCGCCAGCGGATTGAAACCGGGAAATAGGCGAGCGGCGTTCTACGCTTTCTGCGGCGCGAGCGCTGGGCGCCTACGTGGCCGTTTGCGTAAACCCTCACGCCACCAGGCGACAGACCATCCCATCAGGGGCCACATCGCCTTGAGCAGGGCGGCGCCCTGCGCGCTCAACTGGTAGCCTGTCCCGGCCGCATGGGTGACGATGCCCGCCTCGCGCAACTCGACCAGGCGCTGGTTGAGCACGGTGGGCGAGATTTCGCTGCAGGCGGAGCGGACTTCGCGAAAGGTCATGCCGCCGCGGCGCAACTCCCAGATGATGCGCAGCATCCAGCGCTTGTGGAACAACTCCATGGCGGCGTTGATCGCTGTTTTGGCCGTGGCGGTATCGAAGCCGGGTTCGGTGGCGGGCATGATGGTTGCTACGCTTTACGTAGCATATTGTGTTAGCATGGCGCTACTATAACAGTAGCAAGGAGGGTGCATGCAACCGACCGCCCCGATCGACGGCCCGCGCGCAATTCCGCGCATCGCCCCCGCGCCGGCGCCGCTGTCCGCGGACCTGGCGCGCCGCATGCAACGGCTGTTGCCGGCCGGCATGGCGATCCCGCAGATATTCCTGACGGTCGCCCGCAACGAGGGCCTGTTCCTGCATCTGGTCGACACCGGCCTGATTGGACCCACCGGCCTGCTGGACCGCAAGGCGCTGCCACCGGCGCTGCGCGAACTGGTGATCCTTCGCACCTGCGTCGCAGCGGGTTGTGAATATGAATTCAACCTGCATGTTCAGACGATTTCCGCGCGCATGGGACTGAGCGCGGACCAGATCGACGCTATCCGCCGGCCCGCGCCGGGCATGGGGCTCTGGGACGCCCGCGAATGCGCGGCCATGCGGCTCACCGATGCGTTGGTGGCGCGGCTCGAAGTCACGGACGCGGAGTTCGCCGCCGCGCGCGAACACTTCGATGAGGCCATGCTGATCGAGATCACGTTTCTGGTGGGGATGTATGCGACGGTGGCGATGCTGGCCGCGCTGGCCAGGCCGCGATGGGACGATTATCGGGTGAGAGAGGACGACGCACCGGGTTGATGGGGTCACCCGCGACCGGCGGCCAGGCGGCCCGCGGTCGGGGCGGTCGAATAATTCGTAGAATAGCGTGTCAATTTTGACTGGCACCTCAATCACGGCGTGTTCAACTACTTCGAAAAACTCGTCAATCCCTATCCGCACGGTGAGCCCGCGCCGACGCCGGACACGTTCTTCGCGTTCATGTGGGCCGCGTCGGACGGACTGCGGCCGTACCTGCTGCTCATGACGCTGTGCACCGCCGCGATCGGCGTGTTCGAGGCGTTCCTGTTCAGCATGCTCGGGCGGGTGGTGGACTGGCTGGCGAAGACCGACCCTTCGCGGCTCTGGACCGAGCACCAAGGCACCTTGCTGCTGCTGGCGGGAATCCTTATCGCCAGCCCGCTGGTGGTCGCGTTGCAGGCATTGTTGAAACATCAGGCGATGGCGGGCAATTTCCCGATGCGCCTGCGCTGGACGTTTCATCGTCTGATGCTGTCGCAGAGCCTGAGTTTTTATCAGGACGAGTTTGCCGGGCGCGTTGCCACCAAGGTCATGCAGACGGCGCTGGCGGTTCGCGATGTGTGGATGATCGTCGCCGACATCCTGGTGTTCGTGGTCATCTACTTCGCGACCATGATCGCGATCGTCGGCGCCTTCGATTTGTGGGTGGTCGCACCGTTCGCGGCATGGCTGGGGCTGTATGCGCTGGCAATCCGTCACTTTGTCCCGCGGCTCGGCAAGGTCGCGCAGCAGCAGGCCGATGCGCGCTCGCTCATGACCGGGCGCATCACCGACGCCTATACCAATATCGCGACGGTGAAACTGTTTTCCCACACCAACCGTGAAGCCGGTTACGTGCGCTCGGCCATGCAGGAATTCATGCAGACGGTCTACCGGCAGTGGCGCATGATCACCGCCTTCGAGGTCGTGAACCAGATTCTGAGCGTGCTGCTTATCGGTGCCACGACCGGCGTGACGCTCTGGCTATGGACGCAGGGCCGGGTCGGCGTCGGCGCGGTCGCCGCCGCGGCGGCGATGGCAATGCGCTTGAATGGAATTTCGCACTGGATCATGTGGGAATTC
>JBDTSU010000319.1:0-4426 GCA_039930965.1 Betaproteobacteria bacterium | reverse complement strand
CGAACAACAATTGCTTGCCGTCTTTCATGAGCTTGTTCATCTCCGCCGACACATCGCCGATCATCGGCTTCAGGCGCTCCGCCATCACCAGCGTCGGCTCATAGACCTCATCGACGGTGACCGCGGCGGCACCCAGATAGCGAGTCAGCACGAAATTGTGATAGTCGAGTACCTCCACCAGTTTTTCGCGGAACCGTTCCGGGAACAGCAGATCGTGCAGGCGGATCGCGCGGCGCGCGACTTTGTCTTCGTAGGCTGGGCCGATGCCGCGCCCGGTGGTGCCGAGCTTCATCAGGCCCATCTTGACTTCGCGCGCCTGGTCTATCGCGACGTGATACGGGAGTATCAACGGACAGGCCGGAGAAATTCGCAGGCGCCCGATGACATCGAGGCCGGCGCCGGTCAATTCATCGATCTCCTGCAGCAGCGCCGTCGGCGACAGCACCACGCCATTGCCGATATAGCAGGTCACGTGCGGATGCAGGATCCCCGACGGCAACAGGCGCAGGACCGTCTTTTTGCCGTTGACCACCAGCGTATGCCCGGCATTGTGGCCGCCCTGGAAACGCACGACACCGGCCACCTCGTCGGTCAGCCAATCGACGATCTTGCCCTTGCCTTCATCGCCCCATTGGGTGCCGATGACGACGACGTTCTTTGCCATGGTGATTCCTTCGAGATTACGGGAGAGAGGGTTTTCGTGGAACAACGGCCCAGCGTCCGTCGACAAAGCACAGTTCACGGCCGCAGCCGAGTTCGTCGACATGCGCGTCGTGTCCCGGCAGGCGTGCGACGACGATTTCACCGGTCGCACGCAAACGGTCCATTTCGCGTAACGCCTCGGCATCGGCAATTGCCGGGCCGAGGATACCGTTCCGCGACGCCAGATCGGGGGTCAATGGCAGCAGGACCTTCAGGTCCATGCTGAATCCGGTGGCGGGGCGCGAACGGCCAAAAGCCTTGCCGATTTCGTCATATCGTCCGCCGCGCGCAACTGCGTCGGCGGCACCGGTGGCATAGGCGGAAAAGGCAATACCGCTTTCGTAGTTGAATCCACCCAATTCGCCAAGGTCGATACTGACGACGACGCCTTGCGCCGAAAAGTGATCATGGACCTGCGCAAGCTGGGCCAACGCTTTGCGAATACGCGGCTCAGTCGGCAGCCGCGCGGCAGCGGCCTCGAGCACGCTCGCATCGCCGTAGAGATTCGGCAACGCCAGCATTGCCGCCGCGACGGGGCCAAATGCCGGCGCAAGTGTTCGCAATGCCGGCAGGTCCTTGGCTTCCGTCGCGATAAAGGCCTGCTCAGCCACTTCCGGCGTCACCCCGGCCAGATCGACCAGGCAGCGAAATATCGCCGGGTGGCCGATATCCAGTTGCACCCCCGCGACACCGAGCTCGCGCAGCGCGTCCACCATCAGCTGCTGGATTTCAATATCTGCTTCCATGCCGGCGTGACCATATACTTCCGCGCCGGCCTGAAACGGCTGGCGGCTCTTGCCCAATCCGGCAGGCAGGGTATGCAGGACACTGCCCGCGTAACAAAGCCTGGTGACGCCCTGCCGGTTGAGCAGATGGGCGTCGATGCGCGCTACCTGCGGCGTGGTGTCGGCGCGGATACCCATGGTCCTGCCCGACAATTGATCGACAAGCTTGAAAGTCGCCAGATCCATGTCGTGACCGGTACCCGACAATAACGACTCCAGATACTCGAGCAACGGCGGCATGACCAGCTCATAGCCGCTGCGCTCGAAGCGATCGAGAACAATGCGACGCAGGCATTCCAGTTTGCGCGCGTCGACCGGCAGCAGGTCTTCTATATGTTCGGGTAGGGTCCAGGTTCTCAATCAGGTCACCAATAGAAACAGCACAACGCCTGCGACGATCGACGCCAGGCCGACAAAGCGCAATTGACCGTCATTGAATTCGATGACGCGCCGGAAGGTCTCCCGCCACGCCTTCGGCGCCAGCAGAGGGAGCAGCCCCTCGAAGATCAGCATCAATGCCAGCCCGGCCATCAGGATTTCGCTCACGATCAGGCGCTCAATCAAAGAAAACGGCAACAAAAAACGGCGCGCCCATGTTTGGGACGCGCCGTTGACGAATTATACGCAAGTCGGGAAGGTTTGCGGAACTTCTCTTCCTTCCATGCCTGCCCGGTGGGCTATTTTCCGCCTTTGTTCGGATGACGCAGATATTTGAAGAAATCGGAACTCGGTTCCAGCACCATCACGTCACTCTTGTTGCGGAAGCTGTTGCGGTAGGCTTCCATGCTGCGATAGAAAGAATAAAACTCGGGATTCCTGCTGAATGCCTGCGCGTAGATACGCGCGGCGCCCGCATCGCCTTCACCCTTGATTTTTTGCGCCTCGCGATAGGCCTCGGCGAGGGTGATTTCCCGCTGGCGATCCGCATCGGCGCGGATTTTTTCGGCCTCTCCGGCGCCCGTGGAACGAAGCTCGTTGGCCACGCGCTTGCGCTCGGAATCCATGCGACGATAGATGTCCGCGCTGATTTCGGGAACAAGATCGACCCGCTTCAGCCTCACGTCCAGCACCTCGATGCCGATACTGCGGGCGTCCTTGTCCGTCTTGGCGCGAAGGCTCTCCATGATCTTGTCGCGCTCACCCGAAATCACTTCCGCCAGAGTCCGCTTGCTGAATTCCTCCCGCAAATCGTTGTTCACGGATTGAGAGAGCCTGATTTCAGCCTTGCCCAGGTCGCCGCCGGTCGAGACGAAGAATTGCTTGACGTCGATGATGCGGTACTTGACGAAGGAATCCACCAGCACGTTGTTCTTTTCCATCGTCTGGATGCGTTCCGCGTCCTTGGTATCCAGCGTCTGGATGCGGGTATCGTAGACACGAATATTCTCGACCAGCGGCAGTTTGAAATACAGTCCAGGGTCGGTCTGAATGGCCACCACTTCACCCAGGCGAAAACGGATGGCCGCCTGGCGTTGGTCGACGGTGTAGGCCGTGAATACCAGCGTCAGCAGGATCAGCAGGCCAACGGAAACAATGGTGGGAAGATTTTTTTTCATATGAGACTTCCCTTATTGGCGGCTGCGCAGATCGCGCCGCGCTTCGACCGGTGCGGTGGGATCGGCGACCGTCGGCGCACGCGGAGAACTGTCGACCGGCACGGTTGACACCGGGCCTTGTGTCGAGGATTGGATCAACTTGTCAAGTGGCAGATAGAGCAGGCTGTTGCCGCCCTTCTGGTCC
This sequence comes from Betaproteobacteria bacterium, assembly GCA_039930965.1. Lineage (GTDB taxonomy): Bacteria > Pseudomonadota > Gammaproteobacteria > Burkholderiales > Usitatibacteraceae > UKL13-2. The sequence goes on along the minus strand of JBDTSU010000319.1, from coordinate 1,199 downwards.
ACGACGACCTTGCTGGTACTCTGCAGGACTTGCTGCATCATGTCGAGATACAGGCGTTCGCGAGTCACGACCGGCGCTTTCTCGTATTCGGAAAGTATCTGCGTAAACCGCGACGCATCGCCTTGCGCGCTGGCGATGACCCGCTGTTTGTGGCCATTGGCCTCTTCCATCAAGCGCGCCGCCGCACCCTTTGCCTTGGGAAGAATGTCGTTCGCATAGGCTTCTCCCTCGTTTTTGAGGCGTTGCAGATCCTGTTTGGCGCGCACCGCATCGTCGAAGCTCGCCTGCACCTGTTCGGGAGGCTGGGCGTTCTGCAGATTCACGGTCGATATCTGAATGCCGGTCTTGTAGCGGTCGAGTATCTGCTGCATCAGCACCGTCGCGCGCGCGGCGATATCGCCGCGTCCCTCATAGAGCACGAAGTCCATCTTGCTCTTGCCGACGATTTCGCGCATCGCCGTCTCGCCGACCTGGCGAACCGCCTCATCCGGGCTGCGGTTATTGAACAGGTATTCTTCCGGCGACTTCAGGGTGTATTGCACCGCGAATTGCACGTCGACGATATTCTGGTCTTCGGTCAACATGAGCGACTCTTCGCGCACCTTGGTCTTCTGATTGTTGCGATGACCGATTTCGACGGCTTGCAGCTGGCTCACGTTCACCACTTCGACTCCCTCGATAGGGTATGGCCAGTGCCAGCGTGGCCCCGGTTGCGTCGTCTGCACATATTTCCCCAAACGCAATTCCACGCCGCGCTTGCCCTCATCCACAATGTAGAAGCCGCTCGCCAGCCACACCGAGATGGCCAAACCGGCAGCCAGCGCAAAGCTGCTGCCCAGCATCGCCGTGGACGGGCCGCCGGAACCGCCTGCACTACCCCCCGGACTTGGGCTGCCCTTCTGGCCGAACAAATTGCCCAGCTTCTGGTTGAACTTCCTGAGTATCTCGTCGAGATCCGGCGGGCCGTCGTTTTTGCCGCCGCGTTTGCCCCACTGCGGGTCTTCAGCCATTTCCGACACGCCGGCGGAACCGGGAGCCTTGCGCCGCAATCGATAGGTCGCGAGGTGAATGGGATAGGCAACGAGTGCCAGGGGCCAGGCAAGCCAGGCCAGCATTGCATTTCGATCAAATGACCGCATTCAATTCGCTCCGGGTGGTGTCAATGTCTCGGGATTTTGCTGCGTCCAGTCCGCTTTCGT